>QKDT01000066.1 GCA_003251995.1 Desulfovibrio desulfuricans | reverse complement strand
CACGCAGGATACAGAAGATTACCGACCGTATCTTGTTGGTAACTACCCTGACTACAAGCTGTTTTATCCTGTAAAAAATCTCCCAAATCCCACTAAATTGCAGGCTTTTGCCAAAAGCTGCAAGCTTACGCTGCTTGAGTGGAGCTGCCTGTACAGAGTTGCTATATATCTGAACGATTTTAAAATTGAAAATATGAAGCTTGTCCCGCGTTGGGAACCTGATAACAACAGCGCCCCTTCGGGTGGCTCCATGTACTATTCCGTGCCCGATAATGAATGGGATATCATGCGCTATTCGCTAGAGCAGCTTGCAGCCGAGGCTGGCAGCCGTAAGATTATTCTGTTCACCATCCCGGCATATCAGGATTTTGAGCATTATGACGGCAAGGAGCCGCCTCTTGCCCGCAAACTTACTGAGCTTGCAGGCCGTATTGGCGCAACCTATGTAGATCTGATGCCCGCCATGATCACGCGGGGCGTCAAGTATCCTGATCTTTACTTTAGCTGTGACAAGCACTGGAATGCCTTTGGCAACGCTGTTGCCGCAGATATTCTTGAGCCATACGTGCGCGCCGCGCTGCAAGCTCCCCCCAATGAAAAAGGAAACTAATGCAAAATCGCAAACTTCACTTTGGCTTTTTGCCTGCTGCCGTGAGCAACAAGGAATGCGCCGACACCGCCATGGCCATGACACTGATTTGTCTGCTGGTCATCATGTTCACGCACTCGCTCACATTGATGCCGCTTGCGCTTGGGTTGCTGCTGCTGGGCATGGTATGGCCCCGGGCATATTCGCCCCTGGCAAAGCTCTGGCTGGGTATCTCGCTGCTGCTCGGCTCCGTCATGTCGCGGCTGCTACTGAGCGTGATCTTTTTTGTCGTTTTAACCCCTATGGCTCTTGTAATGCGGCTTTTCGGGCATGATCCCATGCGCCGTAAATGTTGGAAAAAGGGCATGGATTCCACCTTTGTTTCTCGCGAACATACTTTTGAAGCCAAAGATCTGGAACATCCCTTTTAGGGCTTGTTCTTCAGGAGATACTCATGGACTTTCTTAAAGACCTTCTGCAATTTTTTATGCAGCGCAAAAAATTTTGGCTGCTTCCGCTTGTGGTTGTGTTGCTGCTGTTTGGTGTGCTTGTGGTGATGACCAGTGGTTCTGCCATCGCACCCTTTATCTATTCTGTTTTTTAACAGCATCAATTCTGGTGGTTCAACCGCCTACACCATAAGGAAGCATTTATGCCCAGAGCGTTTCTTGGCATCTCCGCCTATTATCACGACTCCGCAGCCGTACTGCTGGTGGATGGCAAAATTATAGCCGCCGCCCATGAAGAACGATTTTCGCGCATCAAACACGATTCGGGCTTTCCCAGCCAGGCTGCGGCCTATGTATTGCGCGAGGGCGGTCTGAATGTCGCAGACCTTGAGGCTGTGGTCTTTTACGACAAACCCTACCTCAAATTTGAGCGTTTGCTTGAAACCTACAATGGTTTTGCCCCAGCGGGCTTGCGCAGTTTTCTTTCCGCCATCCCTGTATGGATTAAAGAAAAGCTGTTTATGCGCTCCATGCTGCGCGATGCCATTGCCAAACTCGGCCCTGGCACACCCAAGATGCTCTTTCCTGAGCATCACCTTTCGCATGCTGCCAGCGCCTTTTATCCTTCGCCTTTTGACAAGGCCGCCATTCTGACCATTGACGGCGTGGGCGAATGGGCAACAACCACTATCGGTATGGGCGAGAATGCCAGCATCCGCATATTAAAAGAGCAGCAGTTTCCCCACTCGTTGGGTTTGCTCTACACTGCCTTTACTGCCTATTGCGGCTTTAAGGTAAACTCTGGCGAATACAAGCTCATGGGACTTGCTCCTTACGGCGATGGCGATATGGAGCTTGTGGAAAGGCTCAAAAAAGCCATCTGCAATACGCTTGTGGATATCCGTGATGACGGCTCCCTGCTGCTTAATATGGATTATTTTGACTACGCCACGGGTTTGCGTATGTACAAACGCGACAAGTGGGAAAAGCTGCTGGGCATACCCCCGCGTGATCCTGAAAGCGAGATCAGCCAGGACTATATGGCGCTGGCGCTGGCCATACAGCAGGTAACAGAAGATATTGTGCTCAAGCTGGCACGCACTGCGCGGGAGCTTACCGGGTGCGAAAATCTGGTGATGGCTGGCGGCGTTGCTTTGAACTGCGTAGCCAATGGTCTTTTGATTCGTAGCGGTATTTTTAAGAATATATGGATTCAACCCGCATCGGGTGACTCTGGCGGCGCTTTGGGCGCGGCCTATGCCGCATGGCACATATGGGCTGGCAACGAGCGGCCTTCCCCCAACGGGGTGGACGCCATGCATGGTTCCTATCTTGGTCCGGAATTCTCCCGCAATGAAATTTTGCGAGTCGCACGCCGTTTTGATGCACCGTATACGGAATTTGCTGATACTCAGGAGCTGTATTCAACTGTAGCCCAGCACCTTGCAGACGGCGCAGTTGTTGGCTGGTTTCAGGGGCGCATGGAATACGGCCCGCGTGCCCTGGGCGACAGGTCTATTCTTGGCGACCCCAGAAGACCCGAGATGCAGAAAAAACTGAACCTTAAGATCAAATTCCGTGAAGGGTTCCGCCCTTTTGCCCCGTCAGTGCTTGAAGAACACTGCGCAGAATGGTTTGATCTTGAGCCTTTGTCGCCCTACATGCTGGTGTGCGCACCTGTGGCGCAAAAACACCGCACGGCACTGCCAGAAAACGTACGCGATTTGCCGCTGTACGACAGGCTATACCTGCAACGCTCCTCAGTTCCAGCCATTACACATGTGGACTGGTCTGCGCGCATACAGAGCGTTTCACGCAGCACCAACCCCCGCTACTGGGGGTTGATAGATACATTCCGTCGCGAACAGGGCTGCCCAATGGTGGTAAACACCAGCTTTAATGTGCGTGGCGAGCCCATTGTCTGCACACCCCTTGATGCATACACCTGCTTTATGCGAACAGAGATGGACTATCTTGTGCTTGGCGACATGGTCTTTGACAAACGCAATCAGCCAGCATGGCAAGAAAATATTGATTTTCGCTCCATTTTTACTCTCGATTAATTCGCACTACATCCGATACTACAAGTATAACTGGGGAAGCTCCAAAGGGCAGCTTCACCCAGTTTTACTTGTTATCCATTAAATATGCTGTTCTGAGCGCAGCCTGTAGCCTAACAAAATTTCAATCATGTTGCTGTTCAAAAAAATTTTGAATATGTTTAAGACACATAATATTTTTAGCCATAATATCTTGCGTACAAAATAATCATGAAAATAAATTTTGTACGTGTGGAGTAATTATGGAATTACATATTCCAACATTGTTTATAGTGCTTATTATTTGCTGCATTACGCTTGCAATCTCTGCCTTGATTGCCTCAGAGCGTAATGCTGGGGATGGCTTGCGCGAATGGGGCTATACGCTTTGCGTACTTGCTGTGGGATATATTCTGCTGGCCTTGCGCGGTGTTATCCCCAATTTTTTATCCATTGTATGCGCAAATACTCTCTTTTCTGCCTCATATGCAGCATTTT
>QKDT01000372.1 GCA_003251995.1 Desulfovibrio desulfuricans | reverse complement strand
TGTTTTCCCCATAAAATAGCCATAGATTTTTTGTCCGGTGGCGGGGCTCGCATTTTCGTTTCCCCCGCCGGGCGGCAGTATTCGCACGCTCGATGGAATCAAGGATATCATTATGTGTATTTACCTTCTGAGGAGTTCAGCCGCTGCCTATCGTGCCGCTGCCAGCCTTGTTGCAGCGCTGCTTGTCCTCAGCACTGCCGCACAGGTGCAGGCCCATGCCCTTTACGCAGCAGACACGCGACACGATGGCGTGGTGCTGGTGCAGTTCACCTATTCCAGTGAAGAACAGCCCACGTATGCCAAGGTAGAAGTGTACAGCCCCGCTGACGACAAGGTTGAATTTCAGAACGGGCGCACCGACGCACAGGGGCGTTTTGCCTTTATGCCCGACGCCCCCGGCAGATGGCGCATCATTATGGCAGACAATATGGGGCACAGGGTTGAACACGCGGTCGAAGTCGCCGCTGACAAAAACGCCGCTGCCGCAGCAACCGGGCTTAACGCCGGGCCAGGGGGATTTTCCATGCCGTTGCGCATCCTGCTGGGGCTGAGCCTGCTGGCTAACATGGCGCTTGCCGTCACTGTGCTGCGCCACAAAAAAAGGGCCACGGCCTGATTTGCAGCAACCCGCATTTTCCATAAAAAAGGGCGCTTCCCAATGGAGGCGCCCTTTTTTACATCTGTTAAAAGCGGCTTATTTCGGCTCGATAACTTCCCGCCCGCCCATATAGGGAACCAGCGCCTTGGGCAGCACAAGGCTGCCGTCCTTTTGCTGGCAGTTTTCAAGAATGGCAGCCATGGTGCGGCCCGTGGGCAGGCCGGAACCATTGAGCGTATGCAGGAACATGGCCTTGCCGCCCTTGGGCTTGAATCGGATGTCAGCCCTGCGGGCCTGAAAATCAGTGCAGTTGGAACAGGACGAAATTTCGCGGAAGGTCTTTTGCGTGGGCAGCCACACTTCCACATCATACGTCTTGGCAGAGCTAAAGCCCATGTCACCTGTGCAGAGCGTGATAACGCGGTACGGCAATTCGAGCATTTCAAGCAGCTTGCAGGCATGACCACGCATAAGCTCAAGCTGGTTGAAGCTGTCATCGGGGTGGGCAAAGCGAACCATCTCTACCTTGGTAAACTGATGCATGCGGATAAGACCGCGTGTATCCTTACCAGCACTGCCGGCCTCGGAACGGAAGCAGGGCGTGGCGGCGCAATAGGCGCGGGGCAGATCTGCCTCGTCCAGCACTTCGCCCGCATGCAGATTGGTCAGCGGCACTTCGGCAGTGGGGATAAGGTAATATTCCCACTCGCGCAGCTTGAACAGGTCTTCCTCAAACTTGGGCAACTGGCCCGTGCCAGTCATGCTGGTACGGTTGACCATGTAGGGCGGGCAAACTTCAATATAGTCTTCCGCCACGGTATGCTGATCAAGAAAAAAGTTTACCAGCGCCCGTTCAAGGCGCGCACCCCAGTTGAGCGAAACCACAAAACGGCTGCCGGTAAGGCGTGCGGCACGCTCAAAATCAAGCCCTCCAAGGGCCACGCCCAATTCGCCATGTTCGCGCGGCTCAAAATCAAACTCGCGTGGCTGGCCCCAGCGGCATACTTCCACATTTTCCGATTCGTCCTTGCCCAAGGGCACGGCGGCATCGGGCAGGTTGGGTACGCGCATAAGCCAGGTTTCCACATCGCTCTTGGCCTGGGCGGTTTCCACGTCCAGCTCCTTGATGCGTTCGGACACGCCGCTCATTTCGGTCAGCAGGGCGGTTGCGTCCTCGCCAGCGCGTTTTTTGGCGGCTACTTCGGCAGACGCAGCATTGCGGCGGCTCTTGAGGGTTTCCACCTCAGTCAGCAGGGCGCGGCGGCGGGCGTCCAGCGCCAAAAATTCGTTTACATCCAGATCCGAATGCCTGTCGGTCAAAGCCTTGGTCAGCACTTCGGGCTGCTTTTGCACCAGTTTGAGGTCAATCATAGCCGCTCCTGAAAAACGCGCACCGGGCGCGTGGTATAGCAATTTTTGCTCCACATGAGGATGCAGAGCGCAACAGACAGGCTGTAGCACGCTGGAGCGCAGCCTGCAAGGCGGCTGCATACGGCATGCATTTGCCAATCCATCGAATCAACCCCGCAAACCTTGCAATAAGCAGATTTTGCGTATACGTAGTAACAAGTATTCTGGAGATTTTCTATACAAGTCACGTGAGGCCGTCATGAAACATCTACGCATTGTTCTTTGTGTATCCCTGCTGGCATTGCTTGCAGCCTGCGGGCCGAGCAACAATGTTCGCCTTTTGCCGCCACCTCCTCTCGACGCAGCCGTGCTTCCTGCACCCAACGCGCCTAGGGTGACCGTTGTGACGTTTGAAGACAAACGTATGGATCAGACTGTTATCGGCACCCGCCGCGACAACAGCGCCTTTGTTACCACCGACAACGTGGCCCAGTGGATCAGCAAGGCTCTTGCTGACGAACTGGCGCGCAACGGCATGCAGGTTTCCTACTCCCTCAGCGTGAACGAAGCGCGCAAAGGCAATCCCGACTTTCTGGTGACCGGTCAGATCGACGAGGCCAATATTCGCGAGACGTCCACCACCGACATGTCTACCTCGCTGCGCGCCAACTACGTGCTTGCAAACCGTCAGGCACGCATTCTGCGTGAATCGCTCAATTCCTCACAGTCGCGCACGGGTCTGCCCTCTGGCAGCGCTGCCGACAACCTGATGCTGGAAACCCTGCGCGACCTGGTCAAGCCCATGGCGCACAAGATTGTCCAGACCATCGAGGCAAAAAAATAAGCCCATGCGGGCCTTGCGTACATTGTTTACCAGCTTGCCCCTGGCGGCTTTGCTGGGAACTTTTGCCCTGCCGCCGGTCGTGCTGACCGGCGGCGCGGCATGCGCAGCAGAAAACACACCGGATCCACCTGGGCAAAGCACCACCGCACAGCCCGCAACGGGGAATAAACTCCCAGCCCATAGCCCCCTTGGGGCCGCCCCTGACGACATTGGCAGTTCTTCCGCTGCTGATCCAAGCGCTCCATTGCCTCACACCAACACTGCTTCTGCTCTACGCCCCGGCCCCCCTCCTTTGCCCACGCCCGTTACGCGCAGCGCGCAGTGCCCTGCCGCGCCACTGCCCCCCAATGTTCAACGTTTGTGCGCGGAGGCCGCCGCCCTGCTTGAAGCCCTGCACGCAGCGGCCTCAACCTTGCCAAACAGGCGAGATATCCGCATGGGCATAACTGATTTTAACGAATACACGGCGCTGGCAGCAGAGCTGTACACCCCGCTGACAGAGGTTAACCACGCCGTCGCGGGTGGAGACTCCGGTGCGCAGGCCATAACGGTTACCCTGCTGGCACGGCCTGATGCTTCAGAAACCCTGTTGCGTCTGCTGCGCAATCCCGATGCCTTGCAAGTGCGCCGATTGCTGCTCGCGGATTTAACGGCTGCGCTGGAAAAAACCCGACAGGTCACTCAGAAAATTGCAACCACCTACGGCCTTTCAGATTCGAGGCCAGAGAATATCCCCCCCGGCTCAGGCGGCACGTGGTATATTGCCAAGGCAACGCAACCGGGGCAGTTAGC
>QKDT01000112.1 GCA_003251995.1 Desulfovibrio desulfuricans | reverse complement strand
TGGAGCAGCGCACCCAGCTTGACCTCGAAATGATTGAAGAGCTTGGCTACTGTAACGGCATTGAAAACTACACCCGCCATCTCGACGGGCGTAAACCTGGTGAGCCGCCGTCTTGTTTGCTCAATTACTTCCCCGAAGATTTTCTGCTTTTTGTGGACGAATCGCACATCACCATCCCGCAGGTGGGCGGCATGTACAAGGGCGACCGCTCACGCAAGCAAACCCTTGTGGACTACGGTTTTCGTCTGCCTTCTGCGCTGGATAACCGTCCCCTTCAGTTCAACGAATTTACGCACCTGCTCAATCAGGTGGTTTATGTGTCTGCCACGCCGAGCAAGTACGAGCTGGATCAGGCGCAGGGCGTGGTGGCAGAGCAGATCATCCGGCCCACGGGCCTTGTGGACCCGGTGGTGGAGGTGCGCCCCACCAAGGGGCAGATGGAAAATCTGCTTGGCGAATGCCGGGGCAAGGTCACGCTGGGCGAGAGGGTGCTTGTCACAACCCTCACCAAGCGCATGGCGGAGGATCTTACCGAATATTGCTGCAACATGGGCGTGCGGGCGCGCTATCTGCACTCGGACATCGATACCCTTGAGCGCATGCAGATCATCCGCGCCTTGCGGCTTGGTGAATTTGACGTGCTGGTGGGCATCAACCTGCTGCGTGAGGGGTTGGATATCCCCGAAGTATCACTTGTGTGCATTCTGGATGCGGACAAGGAGGGCTTTTTGCGCTCCACGGGTTCGCTTATCCAGACCTTTGGTCGTGCCGCCCGTAACGCGCAGGGCAAGGTTATTCTGTACGCGGACAGGATCACGGATTCCATGCGCGCCGCCATGGGTGAAACCGAGCGCCGCCGTGCCAAGCAGTCGGCCTATAATGAAGAGTACGGCATCACCCCCACCAGCACCCGCAAAAGCCTTGAATCGCCACTTGATAGCCTGTATGTGGAAGATGGCGGCGGTCACGGGCGTGGACGCGGCAAAGGCAAGGGCAAACAGCGCGATGCCGACGCCGTGCCGCTTACCGCTGAGGATACCGCCGTTCTTGTTGCCAAGCTGGAAAAAGAAATGCGTCAGGCCGCCCGCGATCTGGAATTTGAGCAGGCCGCAGAGCTGCGTGACCGCATCCGTATTTTGCGGGCCAGGCTTATCGCCATGCCCGAATAGCCAGGGCCCGTTGCCCCGGCTGAGTAGAGCAGCCGCATGTCCAGGGGCCAGGCTTTAAAGGCTGAGCTCATGGGCCAAACGGTTGACCATCATAAAGGTTTTTTCATGTCACAGAATTCTCGTCATGGCAGGCAGGAGCAGAACAGCCTCTTTGCCAGCGCCCCGGCAGGCGGCCCCAGCAACGAAGAGCGCGCCCGTGCCCGTTGGCTGGCTGCGGAACTGGAGCGCCACAATTATCTGTATCATACGCTGGACGACCCGGAAATTTCGGACGACCAGTTTGATGCGCTCTTCCATGAGCTTGCGGCCTTGGAAGATCGCTGGCCCGAGCTGCGCTCTGCCCATTCGCCCACCTTGCGTGTGGGCGGCAAGCTGCTGGATGGCCTGGCAAAAAAGGCCCACAGCCGTCAGATGTATGGCCTGGACAACGTTTTTTCTGTCGAGGAGTGGCGCGACTTTGTGGAGCGCATGCGCCGCGCGTGGGATGTGGAGCTCAACGGCGTCATGCCGCAGGCCTTTTGGTGTGATCCCAAGTTGGACGGCCTTGCGCTGGAAATCATCTATGTCAACGGTGTATTGCAAGAGGCCCTGACCCGAGGTGATGGCGAAGTGGGCGAGGTCGTCACCGAGGCCGTGCGCACCATCCGCACTGTGCCGTTGCGCCTCAGGGGCGAGGGGCCGTTTCCCGCGCGGTTGGAAGTGCGCGGTGAAGTGGTGATGTTTAAAAAAGATTTTGACGCCCTTAATGCGCGGCAGGAATCGCTGGGGCAAAAGACTTTTGCCAACCCGCGCAATGCCGCCGCAGGAACCTTGCGCCAGCTCGATATTTCGGTAACGGAATCGCGCCCTCTGCGTTTTTTGGCTTACAGCCTTGGTGATGCACAGTGGCCCCCGTCGCAGCCCTGCCGTCTGCATTCCGAGCTTATGGCCCGACTGAAGGAATATGGCTTTCTTACCCCGCCCGACGGCAAACTGTGCGAAAGCCCGGAGCAGGTGGAAGATTATGTGAGCTGGGTGCGTGAACACCGGCCCGATTTTGCCATGGAGATTGACGGCGCGGTTGCCAAACAGAACGACCTTGAAGCCCAGGATGCTCTGGGCTTTACCGCGCGCGCACCACGTTTTGCAGTGGCGTTCAAGTTCCCCGCCATGCAGGCGCAAACCCTGCTTGAGGGCATAGAAATTCAGGTGGGGCGCACAGGGGCGCTCACCCCGGTAGCCATACTTGCGCCTGTGGCTGTTGGCGGCGTCATGGTTTCGCGCGCAACTCTGCATAATGAGGACGAAATCCGCGCGCGCGATGTGCGTGTGGGTGATACCGTCATTGTGCAGCGCGCTGGTGATGTTATCCCCGAAGTGGTTGGCCCGGTGCTGGAAAAAAGGCCCGCAGGGGCGGAGCCGTATCCGTTCCCCCGCACGTGTCCGGCCTGTGGGCAACCCGTGTACCGTGAGGAAGGCGAGGCCGCCTGGCGGTGCGAAAATCTGGCCTGTCCCGCTATCCGGCTGCGTTCCATAACCCATTTTGTTTCCAAAGCCGGGCTTGATATTCAGGGCGTGGGGCAAAAGTGGATAGAGCAGCTTGTGACCAGCGGGCGTGTGCAGTCGCCAGCCGATCTGTTCAGCCTTTCTGTGCAGGAACTGCTGGGCTTTGAGCGCATGGGCGAGGTGCTGGCCCAAAAGTTTGTGGATGCGCTGGAAAACGCCCGCCATACTGCGACGCTGCAAAGGCTCATCAGCGCGCTTGGCATTCGCCACGTGGGCGAGCAGACGGCCCGCACTTTGGCAGGGCGCTTTCATGATCTGGACGAGTTGGAAAACGCCACGGTGGAAAGCCTGCTGGCTCTGCCCGATGTGGGGCCGGAGGTGGCTTCGTCCATCCGTAATTTCTTTGACAGCCCTGCGAACCGCGAGCAGTTGGCGCGGCTCAAGGCCAACGGGCCTTGGCCCGTACGCGCAGAGAGCGCCCTTCGGTTTAATGAACAAAGCGCCGAAGGAATAGCTGCTAAACAGGGGCCATTGTTCAATAAAACCATCCTTTTTACTGGTACAATCAGCGTGCCGCGCGGCACGGCGCAAAAGTGGGCCGAGGCCGCAGGGGCTATTCCCCTTGGTTCGGTGAGTAAAAAGCTGGACTATCTGGTGGCGGGCGAAAAGGCGGGCAGCAAGCTGGACAAAGCGCGCTCACTTGGCGTAACCGTGCTGGATGAAACAGAATGCAGAAACCTGTTGCGTGAATCCGGCGTTGAGCCGGAATAACGGAAACGGAGAAGCTATGAGCACTTCAATTATTGTGGTCGGGGCCAGCGGGCGCATGGGCAAAACCATCAGCGGGCTTGTGGAAGCCGACCCTCAGTTTACCCTTGCGGGCCTTGTGGATAGCCCTGAGCGCGTATCCGCCCTGGCGGGCGCAGCCTGCCCTGTTTCCGA
>QKDT01000414.1 GCA_003251995.1 Desulfovibrio desulfuricans | reverse complement strand
TGCGGCAAGGCTTGCATGCGCCTGTGCCAAGCCAGCAAGTCCAGCTTGCTGCATCGCCTGCGGTAAGGGCAAGGCGCTTTGGGCGGCCCCGGCAGCAAGATCAAAAACAAAGGGCGCAGCCAAACCGCCAGCAAGGCAAGCTGCGGCGGGCAGGGCGAGAGGCCAGAGCGTGCGCCACGAAAGTGGATGCACGCTGGCGGCAAAGCCGGAGCGTGGCTCACCCAAAAAGGCAATGCCATAGGCCTTGGCATACAGGGCGGCGGCAAGGCCGCTGATGGCGGCAAGACCAGCCAGAGAGAGCAACAGCCCCACCTGACGCTCAACACCAAAAAGCGCTGGGCCGTCCAGCAGCGAAAGCCCCAGGACGAGTTCACCCGCAAAACCGTTAAAGGGCGGCAGACAGGCTATGGCAGCCGCGCCGATAGCAAAGGCCGCACCAAGCAGGGGCAGACGTTTTTGCAGACCGCCCAAATGCTGCATGCGCACTGTTCCCGTTGCGTGCAGCACTTCGCCAGCGCACAGAAACAGCAAGCCCTTAAAGGCCGAATGGTTGAGCATGTGCAGCAGCGCGCCAGAAAATCCCAAAACGGCTATCCACGCATTGCCGCAGCTCTGCCCAATAAGCCCCGCGCCGAGGCCCATGATCATCAGCCCCATGTTCTCAACGCTGGAATAGGCGAGCAGCCGTTTGAGGTTGCTCTGGGCCGTGGCTTTCAAAATGCCCATAAGGCCGGTGGCAAGGCCCATAAGCAGCAAGGCCCACCCCCACCATTCCGGTGCGGTACCCACAGGGGCCAGCATGCTCACGCTACGGATGATGCCGTAAAATCCCGCATTGATCATGGCCCCGGAAAGCAGGGCGGAAACATGGCTTGGTGCGGCAGGGTGCGCCTCGGGCAGCCATACGTGCATGGGGGCGAGCCCCGCTTTTGCACCAAATCCGACCACAGCCAGAACAAACAGCACCGTAAGCAGCCCGGAGCCGGAATGGTTCACCGTCTGTTCTAGCATCTGCGTCAGCAGCGTACCGTTTTGAAGAGCCTCAAGCGAGGTGCCGCCCGTGATCTGCCACAGCAGGGTAAAGAAGGCCATCAGGGCCACAGCGCCCAGATGCGCCGCCACAAGGTAAACCCATGAGGCATCACGCACCTTGCTGTCGCCATCATTAAAATCAATAAGAAAGAAGGGTGCCAGCGACATGATTTCCCACGCCAGCATAAACAGCACCGCATCGCGGGCCGTCATCACCAGGGCAAGGCCAATGAGCAGCATATGAAAAAAGAACCAGTGCGCCCCAAGGTTGTGGCGTTCTGGTTCTTCGTGTCGTAAGGCAATGCCGCCAGAGGCGGCGCAAACAAGGCCAAGGCCAAAGACGGGCAGCAGAAACAGGCGGCTCAAGGCGTCCATGCCCAGCGCACAGGAGCCTACGGGCAAGGCCAGGGGCAGCCGCAGGCTTTCGTACCCGGCCCATGGGCCGGAGGCAATGGCGCATATGCCAGCAAAACAGCCCGCAAAGGCCCCGATAACGCCAACCATATTGGCCGCGCGTCCGGTTGCCTTTGAGGGCGGGCGTACAGCTAGCAGTGCGCATACGGCGGCAGTTGCCGCCAGTATGCAGATAGCCGTGATAAAAAGGAGCATGGCGGTCGGAATACCTACGCCAGGCCGTCTTTCAACTGCTTGTCAAAGTAGGCGATGGTTTTGACCA
Source organism: Desulfovibrio desulfuricans (assembly GCA_003251995.1). GTDB lineage: Bacteria > Desulfobacterota > Desulfovibrionia > Desulfovibrionales > Desulfovibrionaceae > Desulfovibrio > Desulfovibrio desulfuricans_B. The sequence goes on along the minus strand of QKDT01000414.1, from coordinate 1,892 downwards.
GGCCTTCCTGAAGCGCAACCTGGGGTTCCCAGTCAAGCTTTTCGCGGGCCAGGGTAATATCGGGCTTGCGCTGCTTGGGGTCGTCGCCGGGCAGAGGCTCATAAGAAATTACGGATTTGCTGCCGGTTATTTCCACAACTTTTTCGGCAAGTTCGCGGATGGTGAATTCGCCGGGGTTGCCCATGTTCATGGGGCCCACAAAGTCGTCGGATGAGGCCATGAAGCGAATCATGCACTCCACGAGATCGTCCACGTAGCAGAACGAGCGGGTCTGTGAACCATCGCCATAAATGGTGATGGGGTTGCCCTTAAGCGCCTGAATGATGAAGTTGGACACAACGCGACCATCATTGGGGTGCATTTTGGGCCCGTAGGTATTGAATATGCGACCCACCTTGATGGGAAGATCGCCCTGACGCCAGTAGGCAAAGAACAGGGCTTCGGCGCAGCGCTTGCCTTCATCGTAGCAGGAGCGGATGCCGTTGGGGTTCACATGGCCCCAGTAGCTTTCGGTCTGCGGGTGTATTTCGGGGTCGCCGTACACTTCGCTGGTGGATGCCTGATAAATGCGCGCGCCAAGTCTTTTGGCAAGGCCCAGCATGTTGATGGCGCCGTGTACGCACGTTTTAATGGTCTGCACCGGGTCGTGCTGATAATGGATAGGCGAGGCCGGGCAGGCCAGATTGTAAATTTCGTCCACCTCTACATAGAGGGGAAAGGTCACGTCATGGCGGATAAGCTCAAACCTGCGGTTGTCCATGAGCGCTTCCACGTTGGCGCGGGCGCTGGAAAAGAAATTGTCCACGCAGAGCACTTCATGCCCCTCGTTGAGCAGGCGCTCACACAGGTGTGAGCCCAAAAAACCGGAACCGCCGGTGACCAAAATGCGTTTGCGGAGATGCATGATTCCCCCAAAATAAGTATAGGAAGCCGGTATAAAACCAGCAAATCCCAAAAAGCATAGCCCCATTGTCCGGGCTTTGCAATGGTGACTGCGGGCTACAAGCGTGCTGTCGTGTCACTTGCCGCTTGCATTTTTGCTGCCCCCGTTGCTATGTATCGGCGCGAGGTAAAACATGTCTAAAAAATCAGCCGCCCGCATTGATCCCCTGACTCTGGCCCTGCCCCTCGTCGGGGTGGACAGCCACGCCCATCTTGATGGGCAGGAGTTCGACACGGATCGCGAGGATGTGCTTGCGCGCGCCCGTGCGGCAGGCATAGCCCAGGTAGGCAATGTTTTTTTGGGGCCGGATGATTACGTGAATCGCCGGACTTATTTTGATGCCCACCCCGAAGTGTTTTTTCTTATGGGTATACACCCTTGCGACGGGCAAAACTGCACGCAGCAGAGGCTTGATGCCATGCGCGATGCCTTTGCCGCTGATACACGGCTCAAAGCCGTGGGCGAAATCGGGCTGGATTTTTATTGGCCCGACTGCCCCAAAGAAATCCAGTATCAGGCCTTGCGCGATCAGCTTGCCTTGGCGCGCGCCGTGGACCGTCCTGTTGTCATCCACTGCCGCGAGGCGGAGGAAGAAACGCTCATGACACTGGAGGCAGAGGGTTTTTCTGGGTATCCGTTGCTCTGGCATTGTTTTGGTCAGGGGCCGGAAATCGCCCGGCGCATCCTGCGTAACGGTTGGCATATTTCCATTCCCGGCCCGGTCACGTACAAGGCCAACGAGGCCCTGCGCGAAGCCGTGGCCCTTATCCCCGCCGACCGCCTGCTGCTTGAAACAGATGCCCCCTATCTTGCCCCCCTGCCATGGCGGGGCAAACGCAACGAACCCTCATTTACCGTATTCACCGTTAGAACCATGGCGGAAGTGCGGGGGGAAAATCCCGAAGATCTCTGGCGCATCTGCGGCGATAATGCCCGTCGCTTTTTTGGC
>QKDT01000184.1 GCA_003251995.1 Desulfovibrio desulfuricans | reverse complement strand
CCCGTTAGGGTTCTGGAAGCGTAACAAACACACTTCCCGCGAAGAAAAGGAACGCCATGGATATTTTTGCCATCTTTATTTCTGCGATTTTCGTCAACAATATCGTGTTGGCCCAATATCTGGGCAACTGCCCCTACCTTGGTTGCTCAAGGGAGCGCGGCGTTGCGCTGGGCATGGGCGGAGCGGTTATTTTCGTCACCATTGTGGCAACACTGTGTACATGGTTGATGCAAAAATATGCGCTTGACCCACTGGGGCTTGGATACCTTCAAACCATCGTTTTCATCGTCGTTATCGCATCCTTGGTGCAGTTTGTGGAAATGTTCCTCAAAAAGGCCATGCCACCACTGTATTCTGCCCTGGGCATTTTTTTGCCGCTCATCACCACCAACTGCGCCGTCATGGGCGTAACGATTCTGGTGCAGCGCGAGGGTTATGACCTGCTGGAATCCTTGGTCTGGGGGCTGGCGTACAGCATCGGCTTTACCCTGGCTCTGCTGCTCATGGCGGGCATTCGTGAACGCCTTGATACCTGCCGTTTGCCCAGATCAATGGCGGGCACTCCGCTGGCATTGATCATGGCTGGCCTGATGTCGCTGGCTTTTATGGGCTTTAAGGGAATGGGGCAGTGAGGAAGGCAGCGGCATTGCGCTGCCAGACCTATGTTTTGGGCGTACAATAAACAAGGACGGAATTATGGTCTTTGTATCCATTATGACCCTGTTCGCTTTGGGCCTTGCTGCTTCAATCATTTTGGCGGTGGCTTCCAGAGTATTTTTTGTCAAGGAAGATCCCAAGGTCGAGGCCGTTCTGGAAGTTCTGCCAGGTGCAAACTGCGGTGGCTGCGGCTTTGCGGGGTGCGAGGGCTATGCCAACGCGGTTGTCAATGATCCCGATATCCCCGCCAACATGTGCTGTGCTGGCGGCGCTGTCACCAGCGTATCCGTGGGTGATCTGACGGGCAAAACAGTTGCCGAGTCAGAGCCGCTCTACGCACTGCGCCGGTGCGACAAACTCACCGGCGAGGTTGAGGCGCGCTACGAATATCAGGGCATGCCCTCGTGCGCAGCGGCATCGCTGATGCGCGGCGGCACAGACAGTTGCGCGTTCTCCTGCCTTGGCTACGGCGACTGTGTTCAAACCTGCCCCTTTGACGCCATGCGTATTGAGGGCGGCGTGGTTCGGGTGGACGTGGAAAAATGCACGGGCTGCGGCGTGTGCGTCTCTGTATGCCCGCGCGGCGTGCTGGAGCTGACCCCCCTGCGCGCCAGGGTTGCCGTATACTGCAATACCCATGAAAAGCTGCGGGCAGTTACCGATGTGTGCAAGGCTGGCTGCATCAAGTGTATGAAGTGCGTCAAGATGTGCCCTGCCCAGGCCGTGAGCCTGAAGGACAACCGCATTGCCATAGACCAGCTTGTTTGCCTCTCTTACGGGGCCGAGTGCCACGAGGCCTGCGTTGCCGCCTGCGCCAGAAAAATCTTTCGTTATACCCGGCCTGTCACGCAACTGGAAAGCCTTGATGCGGCAAACAACATCAATCCCGGCATGCTGGCTCAGGAACAATCTGCGGCAATGGACGCAAGTCGGCCCTAGAGACTGATATAATGGAGGCTTTTTATGTCTATGCACTATAGCCGACGTAGTTTTTTGCAGGCGGTTCTTGCTGGCGGCGGATACTTGGGAGCGGCCTCGCTGCTTTCCGTCATTCCTGTGGCTTCCGCCCTGGCAAGGGGGCGTGAAAGCGCCTTTGAACGTGGCGAAACCGTTACTCAAACAAAGTTGCTGATGGGTACCATTGTCAGCATCAGCGTGGCGCAGGCCAGCAGCGACCAGGCGGGGGAAGCCATCAGCCGCGCTTTTGCCCTTGGCAGCCGCATGGAGCAGATGTTCACGCGCTTTTCAAACCAATCCCCCTTGGGGCTGGCGAACAGCAATGGTTCCTTGGGTGATGTTCCGCCGCAACTGGCTGGGTTGCTTGAAATATCCCGGCAAATGCACGGCCTGACCAACGGGGCGTTTGATCCCACGGTATTGCCGGTGCTGCACCTGCTTGAAAACCGCCGCGCCGGTGGTTCTGCCCTTTCGCAAGCCGAAATCAGCGAGGCCCTTGCCCTTGTGGGTGTTGAGCATATGCGGCTCAACGGCGGACGCCTGAGTTTTGAACGACAGGGTATGGCCTTGACGCTGGACGGCATTGCCAAGGGGCACATTGCGGACGCCATGTCGCGCGAGCTTGATGCGGCCCAGTGCCCCCACCACTGCATCAACGCTGGCGGCGACATCGCGGTTAAAGGCTTTAAGGCTGGCGGCGAACCCTGGCGCATTGCGGTTGAAGACCCGCGCAAGCGCGGCAATTACCCCCAGGTTGTTGAGCTGACTTCTGGCGGTATTGCCACTTCTGGCGTGTACGAAGTCTTTTATGATGCCGCCCATAGCCGCAGCCACCTCATAAATCCCGCCACAGGTCAGGATGCCGCCGAGGTGAGCGTTACGGTAGTGGCCCCGGATTGCCGACAGGCTGACGCACTGGCAACAGCCGTGTCTGTGATGCCTGCTCGTGACGCTCTGGCCCTCATGGACCAAATTCCTGGCTGCTCGTGCTGCCTTGTGCGGCGTGATGGGCTGATACAGGCCTCGCGCGGATGGCCGGGCCGACTGGCGTAACTTCTGGCTGATTTACAAATACGATTTGCTCTGGCCCACAGGGCCGCAAAGAAACAGGGGATTACAAATGTTTGTTTGTAATCCCCTGTTTCTTTGGCACTTTTATCTGCCCCAAATACTATCAAGCGTATGCAACTAAAAATAGTATCACTTCCATTTCAAACCGTCTGTTCGCTGCTGGAAGGTGCCGTATCTTTCGCCCAGATAAACTGCGCGGAATATCTGCTTCCTCAGGTCGTTTTGCAGGCCGCCCTCAACGCGAAGGTGCATGGAACAGACTGGTTCTGGTGCGCGCCAAGGTTGTTTATTGATGCCAACACAGGGCAAACCTTGGGAACTGCCTCATTTATTACAACGGACCAGCCGGGCCTTGTTGAAATTGGCTACGGCACCGCTACCGAATTTCAGGGAATGGGAATAGCCTCACGCGGACTTGCCCTGATGCTGACCGAGGCTCAGGCGCACGATCCAGCAGTGCGTTACATTGCCAAGACTGCCCGTGGCAATGTTGCCTCACAGCGAGTTCTTGAAAAAAACGGTTTTGCCTCGAATGGCACAGCCATTGATCCAGAAGATGGCGAAATTATTCTGTGGAGCAGACGATAACTTTTTGGCAACGCCTCTGCCTATCACAACAAAATACCGATGGCCCCAGCCAACTGCCCACCCGGCGCCACACCCATTGTACTATTTTGCACAAAGACTTAGACTATCCTTACTCTGAGGGCCTAACCGCAGCAGCGACAGCCCGATCACGGTTTAAAGTTCTATGCCCTTAACTTTTTCATAAGGAGTAGCACCGTGCGCAGAATCCTGCCGTTTTTCCTTGTTCTTCTGCTTTTTTCCGTCAATGTTTACGCCGCTTCGCCCGCCAAGCAGCTTCCTGGTGATCTTACGTTGAGCGAGGCTCAGACCGTGGTTAACGCCGCCCTGGCTTTCTCT
>QKDT01000250.1 GCA_003251995.1 Desulfovibrio desulfuricans | reverse complement strand
TGGTGTATTGCACCTTAACAGAAGGAGGTGTTGAACTAACCATGCCCGGCGTGTCAAGTGTAATGCTTTGATGCACGGTTGTGCCCGCCGCCTTGGGGTCAAGCATGATAGTCAGCGGAACGCTGGAAATGGACGAAACTACAGATTCCGGCCCGCGTAGCACCACGGTGGCAGGTGTAACGCTGACGTTTTCCACAGTGAGCGCGCCGCTGCGCAAGGGGGAATCCACAACTGCCTTTACAGGAACACTGCGTTCCTGCAGGTTGTCGGCCTTTACCACAATGCGCGGAGGCTGCACGTCAATAAGCTCAAAAGCGCGAAAGCGCGCGCCCAGATGCTCCGCAGAAAGCGGAACCACCGTGGTGCCTTTTTTGATGGAAGAAAGATCAACAGCCTGAATAACCTTGCTTTGCGTTACAGAACGCAACAGGGTTTCTGGCCCGCGCAAGCGTACAACGGCTTTATTGATAAGGCCATCCGTCACCACCAGGTTGGCGGGAATGCCGAAATAATCAAGATTAACTTCAATTTGCGCTTCCAGCCTGTCGCGAACACTGACCATGTACCACATGCTCACCGCGATAAATATCGCCAGCAGCATGGAAAGCAAATGCGGTGGACGCCGCGAAAGATCAGAGGATTTCATTAAGCACCTGCCCGAGACGTTCCGCAGTCAGGGCGCGCGTTAGTTCGCCCTTGATTGCCAGGGAAATTTCGCCTCTTTCTTCAGAAACAACAATAACAGCAGCATCGGTTTCGCGGGCAATGCCCAGCGCAGCGCGGTGCCGAGTGCCGAAATTTTGCCCTTTGGCTTCCGCCAGCGGCAGAATGCAGGCCGCAGCGGTAATTCTGCCGCGGCTGATAACCACCGCGCCATCGTGCAGCGGGGCCTTGGGGTAAAAAATATTCATGAGTAACTGGCGCGAAAGCAGGGCGTCGACGCGCACACCTTCACGTTTTATCATGTCGCCAAGGCGCATGCTGCGTTCGATAACGATAAGTGCCCCCACCCGTAAGCGGGCCATTTCAACACAGGCCGTCACCACTTCTTCCACGCCGACATTTTTATTGGTGTTGCGGCGAAAGATTGGGCGGGCACCCATTTCGCCCAAAGCCTGGCGAATGTCGGACTGAAAGATAACGACAATCAGGATGAAAAGGGAACTGAAGATGTGCTGCAACAGCCATGTGAGCGTGTACAGGCCGAGAGCGTTTGAGAAAAAATACAGTAGCGTAAGCAGGCCCAGCCCCGTAAGGACGGTCAGCGCCCGCGAACCGCGCAGCATCTGGATAACCTGGTACAGCAGAATGCTGACAACGGCTATGTCCAATATATCGCGCCAGTCAATGGCAATATGTTCAAACACGGTGTGTTCCTTGCAACAATGTGTATCGTCAACCGCGTCTTCTTGTGACGCTGTTATTCGCGCGTTCCTTATCTTGATACATGGCAGTATCTGCACAGGAGAGTAATGCGTCCTCTGTGAGGGCCGCGTCAGGATAGACCGCGCTGCCCATACTGAATGTCAGTGGCCCGGGTACGTTCAGCTCTGGCAAACCGTTAGCCATGTCTTCGCGCATGCGGGCAAACGCGGCTGCGTCCCGCTCGTGATCCGGGGGGCCATTGAGCAGCAGAACAAACTCATCACCGCCCATGCGCCCAAGGATATGCGTAGCTGGGGCGTGTTCACGAACAACCGCTGTGAAGAGTTGCAATACTCGGTCGCCCGCCTCATGTCCATAGGTGTCATTAATGCTCTTAAATTTGTTTAAGTCTATGTAATACAAGGTGAATTTTTGAGGTGTCGGAGAGCTTACCCGGCGATGCAGTTCCTCAAACAGGCCACGTCTGGTGAGCGCGCCTGTGAGGGCGTCCTTGTAGGCAATGGCCTCAAGATATTCCCGTATCTGTGTAAGATCATGGTTTCTTTGAATAAGTGTGGCTAAAAACAGGCTAAGGAGTACACTCATGCCCACATAAAGCCAGGATTCAAGCGAGCAGTACCATGCTTTGCCTGAAGACATGCGCATGGTCCAGCGGGTATTGAGGATGGTGGCAGGCATCTCCACCCTGCCCGCGCTTTCTGTGTTATCTTGGCTGCCCGCCAACAACAGGGAACCCCGAGTGGGGGAAGGGGTGCGCCAAAGGCCGAAATCAATGTTCATGCTGTCCAGCATGTACAAATCGGTGATGGAGAGCACATCGGGAAAGCGGAGAAATATAGCTGCGGTCCCCCAATAGCGGGGGTGGCCCAGAGCATCAGGCTGATATACGGACAATCGGCCTATGAGGGCCGAATCGCCGCTGGGGAGCGTCACCGGGCCGACAATGGTCAACCGCGAGGCATGGCGGGCAGTCATGGCCTCCTTGCTGCCAAACGAGTCAGAAAGGATGTCTTGCCCCACCAGCAGACTGTTTTCAGGCGTATAGGGAAAAACGTTGGTTATGGTGCCGCCAGGGGCGAGGGCAAAGGCTTTAATGGATTTGTCGTCGCGCAAGGCGGCGGCAACGCGGTCAAATCCTGCAATATTGCCGGTGTTGTCAATGACCATCGCGCTCAGTGTCTCTATCTTGAAAATCAGCCGCAGCAGTTCGCTTTGAAGATTATCGCGCTGCGAGCGGGCTATGCTTTCAAGCTTGACCTGTTCGAGCTGTTGTTTGCGGTCGATCAAAACCCAGGTCAAAAGGAGATTGCACACCAGCGTAATGAGCAATATTCCAATGAATGGGCGCGTTGAAAAAAATCGCACCATGCTGGCAGACTCGTATTTGTTGACGGTGGGGATCTTTAGTGGGCCTTGAGTGCAAGCGCCACTGTCATGGCCTGCCGCGCAGCAACAACATCGTGTACTCTATGCCAGAATATGCCCTTGCCGCGCAGCACTGCCGTGGCGGTTGCCGTAGCCAGGCCGCGCTCTTGCGGCGGCAAACCAAGCAGCCCGCCAAAAACGGCTTTCATGGAAAGCGCCATAAGCACAGGCCGCCCAAGGCTGAGCCAGTCTTCCGGGTGAGCCAGAAGGGCGAGATTGTGCTCAAGCGTTTTGCCAAATCCAATGCCGGGGTCAAGCACTATGCGATCTTCGGGCAGTCCGGCCCGAACAAGGCGCGCCATTTCGCGTTCAAAAAACGCCAGCACTTCGCGTCGCACATCCGAATAGAAGGGGTTCTGTTGCATGGTTTTTGGGCGGCCCTGACTGTGCATCAACACATAGCCGGGCTTATACTGCACCAGTACATCCAGCAAGGCCGGATCAAAGGCACAGGCCGAAATATCATTGATGATTGTCGCCCCCATGTCCAGCACTGCGGCAGCCGTTGCTGCATGGTAGGTATCAACGGAAATAACGGCCCCTGGTGCTGTGCGCTGCAAGCCCGCCAACACAGGTAACAGACGTTCAATTTCCCGCTGGGGAGGTAACTCTTCGGCTCCAGGCCTGGAGGATTCCGCGCCGAGATCCAGAATATCGGCACCTTGCTCGCGCAAGGTCAGCGCGTGGCTGATGCCAGGCGCAGGTCCATTGTGGCGACCCCCATCATAAAATGAATCGGGCGTAAGGTTGACAATGCCCATCACGCCAAAGGGGGAGGGCGTTTTTAACGCCCGCCCCCCAAGAATATGCCAAT
>QKDT01000139.1 GCA_003251995.1 Desulfovibrio desulfuricans | reverse complement strand
TAAGGGCGTGCTTGAACTCAGTAACCGCCAGAACGGCGGGCTAGCGGCAAGGGTGGTCTTTCGCGCAGAGTATTAGGAGCTTAAGAGCCGTTAGGGTAGGCAGAAGATCTCCCGCGGCTTGTTCTCGCTGATGAGCGAGGGGTATAGAATCTACTGCCGCGCGCAGAGGCACCTTTCAGGCCATGAAATAACAAAAAGGAGGCGGGTATTTCCCGCCTCCTTGCTATCATGCCAACGTGGTTCAGCCTCTTCGCTGCCACCAGCTCAACCCTCGGCTGATGCTCTTGCCCCGTCCTACAGGGCGAAGTCTTCCGCAGCGAGTTCGGTCAACTTGAAAAATATGGCGGCATTGCCCGCGATGGATTTTTCAAGATAGTCGGTGCGCACCTTGTCCACGGGGCGGTGGCAATAAAACTCCTGCATGCCGGAATAGCCGATGGAAGGGATCTTGTACCGCACATGCGTAACCGGCAGGTCAGTGCCAAAGTCCCAGTAACGCCATTTTACCGGCTGGCCCACAGAAAGGAGCGCAGCGGCGCAGGCCTGGGCCACAGGATGATCCTGCTCGAGCTTGTAGGCTTCCTTCTGGTTGGGCAGGGTTACGGCCTTGCCCGTGTACGTGACGCGCTCCTGAGAGGCGACCGCAACAGTTGCCTTGAATTCCGGGTCGGATGAAGAGAGTTCATCAATAATTCTTTGAATCTGTGCGAGGCAAGACTCCGGGCTTTCCTCAGCGGGGAAACGGCGGTCATAGGTAATCACGCACCTGTCAGGCACAATGCACATGGCCCCCGGCGAACAACTTATGACCGTAAGGGCAATACTGGAGTCGCCAAGCTCCGCATCGTGCAGGGCTTCGGCCTTGACGACCTCCTCAACCCTGTCGATGAACTTGGTGGCCTTGTTCACAGCGTTGACGCCGAGCCACGGGGCGCTGCCGTGTGAGGTAACGCCTTGAATTGTTACCTGAATTTCAACACGTCCGCGGTGACCAAGAGCAAGTTTGAGGCTGGTGGCCTCGCACGAAACGCAGGCACTGGGTTTGATGCCGTGCGCGGGAAAGGTCTCTTCCAGCAGTTTGATCATGCCCAGCATTTCTGCGGATTCTTCAAACACGACCATGGTCATCACAAAGTCGCCCTTGATGGGAACGCCCTTGCTGCGCAGGGCCAGCAGGGCCGCCCCGGCATAAACGGCAGCAGCGCCGCCGCCCTTTACATCCGCCGCCGCGCGTCCGTGAATGACTTCAGCGTCTTCCTCTGCGGTCATGTCCTGATTGAACATGCTGTTTATGTCCACCACGCCGCCGTAGGGATCATATCCTCCCCATTCGCTGTAATCGCCGGGGTGAACATGGTCGAGGTGACCGTTGTACATGATGGCGGGGCCGGGAACATCGCCCTTGACGATGCCCACCACATTGCCCCAGTCATCACGGAACACCTTGTCGTAGCCCAACTTTTCCATCTCAGCCAGATAAAGATCGGCAACGCCTTTTTCCTCGCCGGAGAGGGCGGGCACGCGCAACAGCCGCTGGCAAAATTCGACCATCTGCGGCTTAAGCTCCGCAGCAAGCTTTTGCAATTCTTCGTTCATTATATCCCCACATGTGGGTTTGGCGCGCGGCAGGCAGCCGTTTTTGTGTGCTGAGGTCTTGTGGTCTGCTGCGGGCAGCCAGTGCCTGACTGCCCGCAGCCCAAGGTTTACCCTAATGCAGCCGTAAGCACTGCGAGCAGATCATCTTTTTCCGGGCGTACAAGGCAGTTGCCAATGTTGCCCGCCTTGCTGGCCTTTTCTGCATAGTGGGCAAGTTCTTCGGGGGTGAGCGCCTCACGCTTGCCCAGAAGCCCATCAAGCAGGGCGGCAAAGTCGGTTACTTTGGTCAGGCCCATGCAGGCCAAAATGCTCTGCACTCGTTCACCGGCATGTTTGCCTGTAAACGCCAGAAATTCTGGCAGCAGCAGACCGTTGGCCCTGCCGTGGTCTATGTTTTTATAGTAGGTGAGCGAATAGCCCATGGCATGCACAGCCGTGGTGCCCGTATTGGCAATGACCATACCCGCAAGCGTGGAGGCGCACAGCAGGTCGGCCCGGTTTTGGGCGCTGAGCTTGCCCTCACGCATGGGGGCAAAGCAACCCGCCAGCATGGCAATGCTCTGCTGGGCCAGGCTGTCGCTTATGGCTGAGGCGCGCACGGAGAGCATGCCTTCAACGGCGTGTGAAAGCGCGTCGATGGCGGTGTTGATGGTAACAGTCTGCGAAAGCCCGTTCATATAGCGGGCATCAAGATAAGCCAGCCGGGGAAAGATCAGCGGGCTGGCGATAGAGGTCTTGGTTTCCGCAGCGTCGTTGGTCAGGATGGAATACTGCGTTACCTCCGAACCTGTGCCGGCAGTGGTGGGCACGGCAACCACAGGATAGGCCGAGGTATAGGCAGTGCTGAAGATGTCGGCAGGTGCCACGGCTTCGTCCCGCGCTGCAAGCAGGGCCATGGCCTTGCCTGCATCCATGGGGGAACCGCCCCCGATGGCGAGCACAAAGTCGCACTTGCCCTCGCGCATGGCAGCGGCCCCTTCAAACGCGCAGGCCACCGTGGGGTTACTCATGACTTTGTCAAACAGCACGTATTCCTGACCATTCAACGCCAGCGCCTTGAGGGCGTCGTCCAGTGAGCCGTTGGCTCTGGCGGAATGCCTGCCCGTGACGATAAGGGCTTTTTTGCCCATATCCTTAAGCGCGGCGGCGTGTTCCACAAGGCAGCCCTCGCCTGCGATAACGCGGGTGGGCATGGAGTAGGCGAACTTCATGAATTTTATCCTTTAGCAGCCGATCTGCTGGTCAACCGAGGCCAGAACTTCGTCAACCTTAGCCAGCTCTTCAGCAAGCTGCTCTGCGGTGATGATAAGCGGAGGAGCAATAAGGAACATGTTTTCGTGGCTGTAGGTCATAAAGCCCTTGGCTGCAAGCGCGCCGATGATTTTTTTCATCACGCCTTCGGGGTCTTTGCCGTAAGGCACAAGAGGCTCCTTGGTGGCGCGGTCTTTGACCAGCTCCACAGCGGCAAACAGACCAATGGAACGCACATCGCCCACGCAGGGATGCTTGGCCTTAAAGGCCTGAAGCGTGGCGCTCAGTTCCGCCCCGCGCGCGGTCACGTTGGCAAGGATGTTGTTTTCTTTGTAATAGTTCACGCAGGCAAGGCCCGCAGCGCAAGCAAGGGGATGCCCGCTGTAGGTCAGGCCGCACGAAAGCAGATTGTCTTCAAAAAAGGCGGCAATTTCCTTGGAAACAGCCACGCCGCCCAGGGGCACGTAACCGCAGGTAACGCCCTTGGCAAAGCTGATCATGTCGGGTTTGACGTCAAAGTTTTCAAAGCCGAACATTTTGCCCGTGCGACCAAAACCGGTCATGACTTCGTCGCAGATCATCATGATGCCGAATTCGTCGCAGATTTTACGCACGCCGGGCATATAGCCAGCCGGGGGAATAATAACGCCGTTGGAACCGGTGATGGTTTCCATCACAATGGCGGCAACGCTGGCTGGATTTTCGTAAATGATCTGTTCACGCAGCTTGCTCAGATAGAATTCTGTGGCTTCGGCCTCGGAGGCAAAGTTGATTTTTTCGCGGTACACGTAGGG
>QKDT01000169.1 GCA_003251995.1 Desulfovibrio desulfuricans | reverse complement strand
AAGCCCGCTGGGTTGCCGACCGCGTACGGCACCTGCTGGGCGCGACAGCGCACACCCTTATGGAGCACAGCAAGCGCGATGATCTGCATGGCCTGGCTGGAACGCTGGCCCCCGGCGACATTGCGGTTCTTGTTCGCCTCAAGGCACAGATCCCCCCCTTGCGGGCGGCGTTGGAACAGGCCGGGATACCTTGTGCTGCGCCATCGCAAGACGGATTTTGGCAGGATGCCGCCTGCGCCCGGCTGTTGGCGCTGCTTGGCGCTCATTGCGGTTTTGCGCAAACATCCATTGATGAGCCGGAGCAAGCAGATTCCTTGCCAGAAAGCTGGACAATTACAGGTGGTCTGCCATCCCCAGATCGCATGCTGCCCTGGCTTGCTGATCAACCTTGGGCAGGGGAGGTTTTTACTGGCAGCCGCCATTGGCGCGAGCTATGCCGCCTCTGGAGCCAGGCTGGCAACTGGACAGAATTTTTTGAACAACTTGCCTGGCTGCGTGAGGCGGAACTTGTGCGCGAAAAGGCCGAACGTGTGCAGATTTTGACACTGCACGCCTCAAAGGGGCTGGAATTTCAGGCGGTGTTTTTGCCAGGGCTTGAAGACGGCCTGCTGCCTCTGCACCGCGAAGTCTTGTTTTCTGACGCGGAACCGGCAACCAGCAATGGCGCCACGCAAGACAACGAGGCAGAAGAACGCCGTCTGCTTTATGTGGGCCTGACCCGTGCTGCCCGGGCGATTTTTCTCAGTCACTGCGCGCAGCGCAGCCTGTATGGGCGGACACTGCACTTGCAGCCCTCCCCTTTTATGACCCAGATTTGTGATTTTTGTCGGCACAGCACCCTTGCAACCCGCACACACAAGGAACAAAAGCAAATCAGTCTGCTCTGATTTTTGCTTTTGGTAAGCTAGCCACAAGAGCAAAAAAAAGCGCCGAAAGGCGCTTTTGACATGCTGTGGCAAGGCTGAAGATACGGTCAATTTGCACGGTTTTGACACCGCGCGGGCAATGGGCGCGAGTTTGAAGCAGCTCGGTATGGGCTACCTGAAACAAGGGCGCAAAACATTGCAGGCCTGACCAAAGCCAAACCCGGAAAAACTGCTCAAAGGTGCGCCCCAGGGGACGCAGAAAAGCCGCTTATTCTTCCAGCCAGGAGTCGTCTTCAAGCACCTTGTAGCCACGCACGGTGAGGTACATCACACCATCCGCTTCGTCCATGATGCCTGAAACTTCCACGGGCACGCTGACCTCGTCATCCAGGTCAACCCCGGCGCCGCGCGGCACGATGCGGTATTCCACATCGTCCTGCATTACAGCAACACGGGCCTGACGCGCGTCCACGGAGCGCGGCACTGCCGCCACGTAACCTCTGACAGTAATGGGACTCTTGTTCATAAGCTCTAACATTGCCTTTCAATGCCTAGTTTTCTCGCCTATAGCGCCTTTTATTTTATGACGCAAGCATCCATGCGCGATTGGCGTAATTTTTACCAGACTTGGCATGTAAACTTTTTTAAACCCTTGCTATAAACCACTTTGTTTCATCAACTCGTACCAGTGCCCACGGGATATGCCCGCCACTTCCGAGGCCTTTCGTACATCTTCGCTACTCATATCCCACACCTGCCGCACATAAGCCTTTTCTGCCTGGGCCTTCCATTCGCGTAAACTTGGCAGTTTTTGGTCCGGCGCATCATCCAGCACCATGCCGCCAGCACTGTCGAGCGTCTCCGCGGTCGCATTATGAACCTGGTGAGCAGCTTCTTTAAACGGCTGCGGCGCGCCCTGCCTCATCCGCCGTCGCACAGAATCCACACGCATGCGTGTGGGCAGATGGGCTGGCAAAAGTATATCGCTTTTACCTGCGGTCAAACATGCCCGTTCAAGGCAGTGCATCAATTCCCGCACATTGCCGGGCCACGTGTACTCCAGCAGCACATCGAGCGCCTCGTTAGATAGATTTTTTTCGGGCTGATCACTGCTCAGGCAAAAACGCGAGATGGCCTGTCGCGCCAGTGCCGGGATTTCATCCAGCCTTTCTCTTAGTGGCGGGATAACAATGGTGAGGCCTTGCAGCCTGTAGAGCAGGTCTGCCCTGAAGCTGTTCTCTTTTGCCATGAGTTCCAGATCCTTGTTGGTCGCAGCCACCAGCCTGAAGTCGCTGCTAACCTCACGCACTTCGCCAACGGGCCGAAAACACCTTTGTTCCAGCGCACGTAAAAAGACCCCTTGCATGGGTTGCGGCAGGTCACCCACTTCATCCAGAAACAAAGTGCCTTTGTCTGCCGCAAGCAATAAGCCGTCGCGCGCTCTATCCGCTCCGGTAAAGGCCCCACGGCTGTGACCAAAAAGGTGGCTTTCTACCAGAGTTTCGGGCAGAGAGGCGCAATCCACCGTGATGAAGGGCTTTGCAGCGCGAGCGCTGTTACGCAAAAGCGCCCGGGCAAACAGCTCCTTGCCAACCCCGGTTTCGCCCAGCAAAAGCACATTTACATCGCTTTTTGCCGCCTGTGCGAGCAGCTTTAGTGCCTGGCTGATGCCAGGGCCACTGCCAAGAATATGTCCGCTGTCCACGACCAGAGTTTCCGATACTTGCGGGCGGTTTTGCCTGAATTGCAAAATCTGCCGCAAACACTGCTCAATATCACGCATCTGCAAAGGCTTGGTGAGAAATTCCCACGCTCCAGACCGCAATGCCGCCTCGGCATTGTCGCCATCGCCGTTGCCCGTGATGACCACAACATCAGGACTACCCGGCAAGTGTGCAAAGTCAGCCTGAAATTCCAGCCCATTGCCGTCTGGCAACCAGACGTCCAGCAGCACCACGTCCACAGGTTCAGTGGCAATACGCAGAGCGTCCTGAACAGAGGCGGCAAGCAGGGCCTCATGCCCCATGCGGTTGCAGACTACCTGCACCATGGTACGCATCAAGGCCTCATCATCCACCACAAGCACTCTGGCCATTGGCTGTTCTCCCTGACTGTCTTTTGTTTTTGCTGCTTTTCCAAACAACGCGCTGCTGGCGCAGGTGTTCTTAAAGCATTTTATCCACTTGTTATGACAGATTATTCAGCTATGTGTTTGCTGCAAGATGGTTCACGGCTTCCAGCATTGCGGTACGCATTTTTAGTGCCTCGGCGGCAATACGATCATCTGGCGCTTTTTCCGTAATGGTTGCAGCCTCGCGCAACTGATAAAGATGCATAATCCCAGCGGAATTTTTGCAAGCATGGGCTGTGCGGCGCAGTTGCTCCCCGTCACTCTTGGCTATGGCGTTATCCAGAGCAGACTGTCGTTCGTTAAGCTCTGTTTTCAAGACTTCTGCAAGATTAGTAAGCACGGTTTCATCGCCATCCACAGCTTGCAGAGCCGCGGTGCGGTTCCAAATCAGGCTGTTTTTTTCGCTTTCAGCCAGAGGCTGCGGCTGAAGTCCACTCTCTGTCACTGCTGTGCTTGCGCTTTTGGCTGATCTGCTGTGGGTTGGCGTATGGTGAATATCGTTGGTGCGTGCAGCCACCAGATTTTCAAGCTTGTTGCGCATTTGCTCAAAACTCATTGGTTTCATAAACACGCCGTCTGCTCCAAGATCTGCACACTTTTGCAAAAAAAAATCGCTGGTGGTTGCCGTGTACACTACGGCAAGAGTGTCAGATGCCGCCA
>QKDT01000354.1 GCA_003251995.1 Desulfovibrio desulfuricans | reverse complement strand
TAAGTTCACTATTATGAACCAAATATCGAGGTAAAAATGGCTACTAAGTTTTCTGGGGTCATCCCCCCAATCCCGACCATGGTTTCCCCTGAAGGTTCGCTCGACAAACGCGCAATGGGCACATGCATTGATGCCGTCATAAATGCCGGAGTTGACGGGGTTCTTATACTGGGCAGTGCTGGGGAATTCTTCAGCATGGACGAAAAACTGCGCAAAGAAGCAGCGGAATTCTGCGTTGCGCATGTGGACAGCAGGGTTAAGACCATTGTCGGAACAGGTGCTTGCGGCACCGCTGAGGCCATAAGCTATGCTCGCCACGCGGCAGACTGCGGGGCGGACGGTGTTATGGTCATCAACCCATACTATTCTGCCATGTCGGACGACTGCCTCTACGGGTACTATTCATCTATTGCGGAATCCTGCGAAAAGCCGGTTCTTCTCTACAACTTTCCCGCCATGACGGGGCAGGATTTGTCTATAGGACTTATCCGCCGCCTTGCGGACAGTTGCGGGAACATCCACGGGCTTAAGGATTCCGTGACCGATTTTGGCCATACCCGGCAAGTGATTCTTGAAGTTAAACAGGCGCACCCCGATTTTGCTGTTTTTGCAGGTTTTGACGACCACATGCTGCCATGCCTCATATTGGGCGGCGATGGCGGCATTCCCGGCACCGCCAACTTTGCCCCGCAAATTGCCTGCGGCATTTACAGGGCATTCAGCAACGGAGAATTCTCCACCGCATTTTCCCTGCAACGCACTATCTCCCGGTTGGTGCAGGTATATGCCATTGAAACGCCCTACTTCGGCACCATCAAGGAAGCCATGCTCATGTGCGGCATGGATGTTTCCCCCAACGTGCTGCAACCTTCCATGCCCATCAAGGAAACAAGCAAAAAGGCCTTGCGCGAACTGCTTGTCCAGTGCGGGCTTCTATAACGAAAACAGCAGCCGCGCGCTCCGTCTGCGCCTGCTTTGCCGTGCATCTGAAGAAATGAGGAGAATCCATCATGAGCAACGTATTGCCATACATCATCCTGCATCCCAATGACGATGTGGCCATCGCCCGTTTTCCCATTACTGCCGGTTATGAAATTGCAGAACGCAACATTGCCGTGCTTGCCGACATCAAAGAAGGGCACAAGATAGCGCTTCGCGATATTGCGGCAAACGCACCGGTGAAACGCTATAACCAGATAATCGGCTACGCCAGCCAAGCCATAAAGGCTGGCGAGCACATCCATCTGCAAAACCTGAAAATGGGTGATTACGGTCATGACTACGCCTATGGCGAAGACATGCATCCAACGCCCCAGGCCAAAGAGAAACGCACGTTCAAAGGCATTCGCCGCGCCAACGGAAAGGTCGCCACGCGCAACTATATCGGCGTTCTTACATCCGTCAATTGCAGCGCAACCGTCGCCAGGGCCATTGAAGACCACTTCAAGGCGTGTGGCCTGAAGGATTATCCCAACGTGGATGGAGTGGTGGCCTTGCCCCAGAGCTTCGGCTGCGCCATGGATATGAAGGGCGACCTGATGCACATCATGCGCCGCACAATGGTGGGCTACGCCACACATGCCAACTTTGCCGGTGTGCTCATTATCGGGCTGGGTTGCGAATCGAACCAGATCAAGGATCTGTTCGACATTGAGGGCATGAACGAGGGCCCCATGCTGCAGCACATCACCATTCAGGACACAGGCGGAACGCGTAAAACCTTCGACAAGGGTGTAGCCATTGTTGAAAGCATGCTGACCGAAGCGAACAAGGCTACGCGAGAAGACATCCCTGCTTCAGAGCTTGTGGTAGCGCTGGAATGCGGCGGCTCAGACAGTTATTCGGGCATATCGGCCAACCCTGCCCTTGGGTATGCGGTTGACCTTCTGGTGCAGCAGGGCGGCACTGCCATTCTTTCCGAAACGCCTGAAATTTATGGCGCAGAATACATGCTCACCCGCCGGGCCGTATCCCCCGAAGTGGGTCGCAAACTCGTGGACCGCATCAAGTGGTGGGAAGATTACGCAAAACGCTGCCACGCAGAACTGAACAACAACCCCTCGGCAGGCAACAAGGAAGGCGGCTTGACCACCATTCTTGAAAAATCCCTTGGCGCCATAGCCAAAGCCGGCAGCACAAACCTTGTGGACGTGTACCAGTATGCCGAGCCGGTCACCGCGCGTGGCCTCGTGTTCATGGATACGCCAGGGTACGACGCCTTCGCCTGCACCGGGCAGATTGCTGGCGGGGCGAACCTTATGTGCTTCACCACCGGGCGCGGATCGGCATACGGAGCCAAGCCTACTCCCTGCATCAAGCTGGCGAGCAACAACTTCCTCTGGAAACGGCAGGAAGAAGACATGGACATCAACTGCGGAGATGTCGCAGACGGTCTTGAATCGCTTGAGTCCGCCGGGAAACGCATTTTTGAAATGATCCTGTCCGTTGCCTCCGGACAAAAAAGCAAAAGTGAAGCCTTCGGTTACGGTTCTCTGGAATTCGTTCCCTGGCAGCCCGGCGCAATCATGTAGTCATGCCCACAGCTACAGAGCTTTACCTTCCACATCATAGTCAACAGTGAGACAGGTCATGAGTCAAGACAAAAAGCCCACAAAGGTCAGATGGTATATTTTCATTCTGATGCTCGTTCTTGGAGCCATCAACTATATTGACCGTACATCTCTGGGCATTGCAATGCCTTTCATTCAGGAAGAATTCGGTATCAAGGACCAGACTGTCGTGGGCATGCTCCACAGCGCATTCTTCTGGTCATATGCCCTGATGCAGATACCAAGCGGTTTTCTTGCAGACAGGTTTCAGACACGCGTCATTATTTCCTGCGCCACAGTTATGTGGGGCGGATTTCAGGCAATCGGGGCGGCATGCCATACGGTTGTGTTGCTTGCCCTTGCCAGAATTGGCCTGGGCATTTCCGAAGCGCCCATCATGCCCGCTGGCGCAAAACTCATGGGCAACTGGCTTACGCCCAACGAGCGTGGTCGTGGGTCCATGCTGCTGGACGGCGGCGCACCGCTGGGAACGGCCTTCGGCGCTGTTCTGCTTACGTGGCTTATCGATGGTTTCGGCTCCTGGCGCATGGCCTTCGTCATCGCAGGCGCGGGAACCATTCTGGTGGGTCTGGTGGCATGGGTCTACATACGCAACAAGCCTTCCGACCACCCCGGCGTGAACGCAGAAGAACTTGAAATCATTGAAACCGGCATCCAGCAGACGGGTTCCCCTGCGGAAAAAAGCAAACTGCGCGATATCCTGCCCTACCTTTCGCAGGTCAATGTCCTCGCGCTGATTGGCGGCTGGGCCTGCTATAGTACGGTTTTTTATGGCCTGATGGTCTGGGTTCCGGCGTACCTGAAAACTGAATATGGGTTTAATGTGAAAGAAATGGGCGGAGCCATGTTCACCATGTTTATTCTCTGCTTCATCGGGCAACAGTTGGGCGGATTTCTGGCCGACAAATGGCGCGGACGCGGCACATCTCCCAACAAGGTTTTCCACACTTTGCTGGCCATTTCAGCAATAGTGGCAGGAGTTGGCGTGTTTTTCTGCGCCAATACCAAAGAACCGCTTGTAGCCGTAGTGTCGCTGACGGTGGCTCTCTTCCCCCTGCGCTGGGCCAGCATATACTGGTCAATCCCCGGCCTGCTGG
>QKDT01000145.1 GCA_003251995.1 Desulfovibrio desulfuricans | reverse complement strand
AGCACCACAATGCCGACGACCGTTACGCCAAGAATCGCCAAAGTACCCGTTGTTCCCATTTGGTCACCCTCATTTCAGGATTGTATCCGCATGTTTGTATATACGAACTAAATACGTAAATACAAACTATACGGACAAACAATCTGCGTCAAGTATCCCTCTTGCGCTTTCTTGAAAAAAATACTTTTCCGTGCAAAACAATGGGCATGCAAGACCAACCAAAAGCGCCCATTCACATGCCGACCCAGCGGGTCATCTCTCTCCTTGAAGCTCTGGCTGACACAGAACATGGGCTCACTCTCACCCAGCTGGCCCAGACCATAGGCAGCAGCAAAGGTACTATCTCGCCCATTCTTGATACACTGCAACAACATGATTTTGTTCGCAGAGATAAGCTTTCAAGCAGATATGAACTGGGCCGCGGATTGTACCTGTTTTCAGAGGGGTTCCGCACGCAAGATCCGCTCATGGCACAGGCACAATCGTGCATGCAGCAGGTGGTGGACGCCTGCGCAGAAATCTGCCAGCTGGGCGTCCTTTCGCATACCGAAGTGTTGTATATAGCCAAGGTGGATTCGCGCGAACCTATCCAGATCATTTCGCGCGTGGGTTCACGCATGCCCGCCCGCAAAACGGCACTGGGCAAGGCGCTGCTCAGCCAGTGCAGACGAGAGGAAGTTGTTGCCCTTTTTGCCAGCGAACTCTGCACAGAACCTTTTGATATGGATACATTTTTAGAAGAACTGCTCAACGTGCGTCAGGGGGCCATCGCCAGAGATATTGGCGAAATCAATCCCCAACTGCACTGCTATGCCGTTCCCGTGATCTATGCGGGACGGGTGGATTGCGCCATGAGCGTTTCTCTCCCCGCCTATCGCGATACGCCGGAAAAACATGCGCAGGTTGAGGGCGAATTGCGCAAGGCTGCGGCAAGGCTTGAACTGTTCATGCGCGAATCGCAGGAATGTTTCTGCCCCTGATGGGAACACGTTTGCAGCAACGTACTGATTGCTATCTGTTTGCATGTCGGCTGAGAGATGGTTGCTTCCGCAAATAAAAAAGTCCTGCCTTAACAGCAGGACTTTTTTATTTGCGGCAACGAGCTGCCTACATGAAGGCACTCCAAAGCATCTTTGAACCCACAAGGAAAAGCAGGACAGCAAATATCTTCTTGAGTTTGTCCACAGGCAGGGAATGGGCCAGCTTGGCACCCAGCGGTGCAGTGATAACACTCACAACAATGATGCCCAAAAATGCGGGAAGATACACATAACCAATATGGGGACCGGGGATACCCTCAACATTCCAGCCGTTAATGACATACCCGGTTGTACCCGCCAGGGCGATGGGCAGGCCCACGGCGGCAGCCGTGGAAATGGCAACGTGCATGCTCTGGTTGCACCAGGACAAAAAGGGAACCGTCAATGTGCCGCCACCAATACCTGCAAGGGCAGAAAAAATACCAATTCCGCTGCCTGCGGCAAAAATCCCTGCCGATCCCGGCAGCTCACGCGCGCTTTTGGGTTTGATGTTCAGCAACATCTGGGTGGCGACATAATAGAGAAAGAAGCCAAAGAACGCCCGGAGAAAATGCGTGGACAAACCAGATGCCACCCATGTTCCCAAAAGTGTTCCAATGACGATACCAGGCGCAAGCCGCCAAAAGGCGTTGTAATTGATGGTTCCCCTCTTATGGTGCGCGCGCATGCTCGACATGGAGGTAAAGACCATGGTTGCCATGGAGGTTGCCAGGGCAATGTGCTGCAAGTGCTGGATGGGGAAATGCTGTAATTCAAAAGCGGTGTTGAGCATGGGTACGATAACCAGACCGCCGCCGATGCCAAGTAAACCAGCCAGAATGCCGGCAACCGCGCCAAGACAGATGTAGATCAGGTATGTTGTAATCATGGTAAGGCCTGTGTGCAAAAGGGTTAATGGTTTTCTGGGGTACACCGCATTAATAAATCTGCGTTTGACTAATGTTATGGGCCCATCTTGCGCAGCAAAGCCTATGGATGGGTACCGCGCCTGCGGCGCATAAATTCTTTTAGCGCCCCTTGCTCTCGACCCCGCCGCAAGGAAAGATGATCCGCTCCACAGATTCTAGGTGATCACGCATGGCGCGTTCAGCCAGCACCGCGTCTCCTTGGCGCACAGCCTCAACAATACGGCGGTGGGCAGCCAGCGATGCCTGCTGCCGCTGTGGCGACTGTATGCTGTCGTCACGACTGCGGGCAAAGCCCTCGTGCAGGGCAGAAACCATCTCAAGCAAAACGGGATTACCCGATGCTTCCGCCAACGCATGGTGAAAATTGTGGTCAAAATCACCCCACGCGCTGCTGCCCTGCGGCGTCTGCTCCTGACGTGCAAGCAGGGAATCCAGATGAGCCTTTGCTTCAGTGGTTCCGTTGCTGGCTGCAAGCGCCGCAATTTCCGGCTCCAGCATCATGCGCACGGCAAACACGTCGTGCAGGGAGTAATTGCCGGAGAGCACCGCACCAATAAGCGTTGCGCCGGGACGCTCCCGCACAAAGGTGCCAGCACCCTGGCGACTCTCAAGCAAACCAGATTCTGCAAGAATCCTGATACCCTCCCGTACCGAGGCTCTGGACGCCTGAAACTGCTCCGCCAATTTGCGTTCAGCGGGCAGCCGATCGCCGGGCTGCATGCCGCCACTTTCGATCATCGCCCTGAGTTGGGTAACAATCTCTTCAGATACGGCTTTTCGTTGAACTGACCTAGTTTTCACCCTGCCCTCCAAATTGGTCTGACCAATTTTTATATCCACAACCTGCTCAGGTCAACCACAAAATCATACCCTTCAAAAAAACGCCGTGCATTTTTTGGCAACAGGCTAAATTAATTTAAATATAATTCCACAACCATTGCACAAATTCATACGAGCAACAAAAAACCCCTCTCCGAGAACTCGGCGAGGGGTTATCATCTTTGTAACAGAAGAAAACTACTGCGTCATAAAGGCATGCATGGTCACAAGGGTATCCATGTGCGCGTCATTGAAGTGACTCAATGCGCGCTCAGTGTCTGCCCCGGCCTTAACAGCCATCTCAAGCTCCAGAGCGGCGGCGGCCAGCGCCTTGGCCCCCAGATTGGCGGCTGCTCCCTTGGTGCTGTGAACAAGGTTGCGGGCCTCTTCCATATTGCCGTTCTTCAGGGCCTGAGCCACTTTTGACGGGGTGTCGCGTTCAGTCTCAATAAACTTAGCCAGCAGCTTGACGTACATGTCGCGCTTGTTAAGCACCCTGGCAATGGCTTCCTTCCAATCCAAAACTTCCTCGGTCATGTTGTCCTTCTTGGCGCAGGTTAAGAAAAAGCGGCAAAGGCCGCTTGCAGTTATAACGCGGTCGGCGTCCCCAAACCCGGATAAGCCGCAAAATGCCCCCAATGGCGGCGCAACCGGCAGGCTGGCGATACATGCCAAAACGGCGTCAGTCTGCTGGGCGAATACTGCCAGCAACAATTTACCCTGACAAGGACTTTATGCACGATCTGGACACTGGGAATTAGAGAGAATTTCAGGGTATTTGCATACGATACCAGTCGCATGAACACCATAACTAAAATTGAGTAAAGACTAGTTGATAAACTGACTACCGAGCAGACTGCCTAGCATAGATATCCGCCCTGCGCGATTTTTTGTAAAGATA
>QKDT01000383.1 GCA_003251995.1 Desulfovibrio desulfuricans | reverse complement strand
GGTTCCCATCGTGCTTGCCTACCAGTTCTGGCTGTACAAGACCTTCTCGGCCCCTGTGACCAACGAAGATCTCAAGGACGAGCACGCTTACTAGGTCTTCCTATTCAAGCGATCTCAAGTAAAGATCTCGCCCAAGTAAACATCCCGCATCGATACCCGATGCGGGATGTTTTGCTTTGCTAGGGGGCAATGTTCGGCCTGGGCATAATTGATATGCTGCACCAGCGCTGTCAGATTTATCATCAGCAAATGCCACGCATTCCAAGCACGTCACATCCACCAAATCATCCAGCACACAGCCACCAAACTGATGGTGGTGTTCCACAGTACAGGGCTTGAATACTTTGCCTAAGCACCACCCAGCATACGGCCTTGAGCGCTGCCCCATTCATCTTTTATGCCTAGCGCAAATTTCATGCGCCGTAACGCAAAAAAGGCCAGCGCAACTTCAAGGTGAAATTGCGCTGGCCTTCCCCCTCCAGATGCGGGTTCGCATCCTTCAAAAGCTGGCTGGCTGAACTGCGTACAAGGCTAGTCTGTGGATTCAACCTCGCGCACGCAGTACCCCTGCTGGTGAAGCGGGGTAAAGTAATTGGTGCCCCAGGTCACTGCCAGCACAAAAACGGCGGCAAAAAGGCCGATGGCGGGGCTCCACAACGGGGTTGCCGAAAGGGCCAGGCGCATAAGCAACGTGCCTATAACAAAGCCAGAGTTACGAAATACCGCATGAAAAGCAGGCATATAGCGCTGTGCAATCAGCACCATGGCGATGTCAGCAAAAATCAGGATTGTGTAAAGCGTTTCAAAAAAGTTGTGTTCCTCGCCCTTTTGCGCGTACAGCACAAAATCCCTGACTCCTGTGATCAAAAAAATTGCAAACAGTGCAAGCGCCAACATTTTTTTACTCATGACGTAACGCATGCGCAGGTCGGATGTGGCGATAAAATGCAGGTGCTGCCGGGCGATGCGCTTGTACAGCCCCAGGCATAGATACACGCTCAAGGCCCCAGCCCCGGAAACCGCGATGCTGATAACCGGCAGCAGATCATCAACCACACTTACAGGTTCCGGCAGGTGCGCCAATTCTTTAAAAGCGTTACGCAACAGAATAAGCGTAAGAATCTCAAACTGTTTGCCCATGGATTGCGAAAGAGAACTGGGGATAACCAGGATCAGGCTCATGACCTCAAGCCCCAATATCAGGGTAAAGGCCAGATGAATGGCATAAAAATGGCTATACGGCGTGATTGCCGCCAACCACGGGGGAAGAAGCCCCCACCGCTTGAGTTCAACGCCAAGCAAGGCGAGCAAATATACCCAAAGGATGCACAGGGCCACACGGCGCTGAGTAGCCGCATGCTCCCAAAATGAGTGCAGCCAGTCAAAAATATCCGTTATGGGCTGTAACTTTGCAATAAACATGTTGATAGCTCCGTAGATCAGTGCCGGGCGCTCCCGCAGGAACTCGACCTGCAAAAGGATATCTATAGCTTGCCAAATGTCAAAGACTACTAATCCTAATAGCATGACCAAAATTTGAGCAGGCGAACAGTGGGCCAGACCTGCACACTTGCCAACCATCAATATAGAACGTAGAGAAAAGGCTTCCCCCGCGTTGCAGACCCTCGGTACACCTGATGGGTTTGAACTTTGTAGATGACATGCGGCCTGCCGTATGCGCGAGTTTTTTCCATACTGCCATGCCGCCCGACCCGTAGCAACTGCGTGTATGGCCTGGGTATGGTCGGTCAGAGCATTTCTGCCTGAAATTGCTCTGGCGGCTGAAAGAGCAAACACCCGCCGAAGGTGCAAGCGCTTTTCACCTGCGCTGAGGATCCTTGGGTGGGCGTTGTAAGGCTATGAGAACACGTTCTCAGGCTAACGGCTCTATGGATCTGTTCGCGCCAGACTAGTGGCATGCATGCACTATGCGGGGAAACAGGGGCGGATTGAGCATGCCCCGCCTGTCTTCATGGATTTGACCGGCGGCAACGCCGCAAGAGCTTCAGCGAGCTTTACGAGGTAGAAAGTCATGCCCCACAAGGGTCCGCATATCTCCATTTCTCCCGACTATGTAGTGAACCGAATTCTGCGCATCAACATTGATGATTTTGCAGAATGGCCAGAATCTGTGCGGAATCTGGCTATCGCCATAGCCGAAGAACTGTTTCTGGTGGCATACAACCCCTTTATCAATGCAGAAACCGTGCGCACCAGTGTACGTGAAAGTTTTGATAAAGAAGCGGTTTCACTGGCGCACTATTACGCCACCGCCATCAGCGAAGGCCTCACCATGTTTTGGTCGGCGCACGAGGCAGAAACGACCTTTCGCGCCAAGTTGGTGGATGCACTGCACGACGTTTTGCCCGAAGAATGCATTCTGACCAACCCCGCCGCCATGGTGGAATCGGCAACCGACGCCACAGACCTGCGCATGGAGCTGCCCCTGCTTGTTGTTGAACCTGACAACACAGAGCAGGTTGCTGAGCTTGTAAAGCTTGCCAACGATATGAAGTTTGCGCTTATTCCGCGCGGCGGCGGCTCCGGCATGACCGGCGGCGCTGTGCCCGCGCGCAAGCGCACGGTTATTGTCAGCCTTACCCGGCTGACGCGCATTGGGCCCGTTGACCTCGAAGCCATGACAGTCACCTGTCAGGCTGGGGCCATCACCCAGGCTGTCATCAACACGGTTGATGGCGAGGGCGCGCTCTTTTCTGTCGATCCGGCTTCCAAGCAGGCCTCTACAATCGGCGGCAATATCTCTGAAAACGCGGGCGGCCCCAGCGCCTTTGAATACGGCACCACGCTCGACAACCTGCTGTGGTGGCGCATGGTTACGCCCACGGGTGAAATCATCACCGTTGAGCGCGAAAACCACCCCCGGCATAAAATCCTGCCAGAAGAAACCGCCGTCTTTGTGGTCAAGGACGTGAGCGGCGGCGTGCGCAACGTGGTACACCTGCGCGGCGACGAAATCCGCTTGCCGGGTCTTGGCAAGGACGTGACCAACAAGGTTTTGGGCGGTCTGCCGGGCATGCAGAAGGAAGGCGTGGACGGCATCATCACCGAGGCCTGCTTTATCGTCCACCCCAAGCCCAAGCACAGCCGTGTCATGGTGCTTGAATTCTTTGGTCGCTCCATGCACCCCGCCGCTGTGGTGGTGCGCGAGCTGGTGGCCCTGCGTAACCGCATCCGCCAGGAGGGCGACTATGCCCATCTGTCGGCCATGGAAGAATTTAACGCCAAGTACGTTCAGGCCATCGAATACAAACGCAAGTCTGAAAAATACGAAGGCTCGCCCATTTCGGTTATCATCCTGCAGGTGGACGGCGACGACCCATACCTGCTTGATAAGTGCGTGGGCGACATTGTGAGCGTTGTCGAACAGCAGGACAACGTGGATATCATTGTTGCCGCTGACGCAAAAGAAGGCGAACGCTTCTGGGAAGACCGCCATCGGCTTTCTGCCATCGCCAAGCGCACCTCTGGCTTCAAGATGAACGAAGACGTGGTCATCCCCATGGACCGCATCCCCGACTTTGCGCTGTTCCTTGAGCAGATCAACCTGGAATGCACGGCGGCCTCCTACCGTCATGCCTTGCAGGAAGTGGGACGCCTGCCGGGCTTTCCCATGGAAGACAAAGACTTTAACCGCGAATTTTCGCAGGCATCCAAGGCCGCCTCTGGC
>QKDT01000384.1 GCA_003251995.1 Desulfovibrio desulfuricans | reverse complement strand
GCGGCGTCCAATCATCACGTTTTCAAGCACCGTCATTTCGCTGAAAAGACGAATATTCTGAAACGTGCGGGCCATGCCCATTGCCGTGATGAGGTGAGGTTTTTTGCCGTTGAGCAACTGCTTTTCGCCCTCGGCGGTGTGCAGATACATCTGCCCTTCGGTAGGCGTGTAAATACCGGTCACGCAGTTGAAAAACGTTGTCTTGCCCGCGCCGTTGGGGCCGATCAAGGCGACGATCTCGCCCTTGTTCACCGTAAGCGAAAGCTCATTGAGCGCGCGAAGGCCGCCAAAATCCTGAGAAAGGTCTTTTACTTCCAGCACCGGTTTCATGCGCGGCCTCCTTCAGCATCGTTCAGCTTGCTGATGCGGTAGCGGCGACGCTCGCCGCTGATGAGGCCTTGTGGGCGGAAGAGCATCATAATCACCATGATCGCTCCGAAAAGCAGCATGCGATAGTCAGAGAAGGCCCGCAGATATTCCGGCGCAAGTATGAGAATCAAGGCCGCGATAACCACGCCCGCAATGGAGCCCATGCCGCCCAGCACCACCATGGAAAGAATCATGGCAGATTCCATAAAGGTAAAGCTGGAAGGATTGATGTAGGTGGTCTTGGCGGCAAAGATTACCCCGGCAAAACCGGCCCAGCACGAGCCGAGCGCAAAGGCGGAAAGCTTCACTCGCGTGATGTCAACGCCCATGGCTTCGCAGGCGATCTCGTCTTCTCGCAGGGCTTGCAGGGCCAGCCCCACGCGGGAATTCTTGAGCCTGGTAATAACAACAATGGTGACCACCACGGCGGCAAGCACCAGATAGTAAATGTAGGTTGTGGAGGCAGTGATATCCATGCTCATGCCAAAAAAGCCGGGGCGGGGGATATCGCTGACGCCACGGGGGCCGCCGGTCACGCTGCTCCAGTTTTGCAGGGTCAGGCGTACAATTTCACCAAAACCAAGGGTCACGATGGCAAGGTAGTCGCCGCGCAGACGCAGTACCGGGAAGCCCAGCCCAAGGCCAAAGAGAACTGTAAAAAATCCGCCGATGGGCAGGCAGGCCCAGAAACCCAGGCCAAAATACTGATTCAGCAATCCGTACGTGTAGGCGCCAATGGCATAAAAGGCCACGTAGCCCAGTACAAGTTGCCCCGCCAGGCCCACAACAATGTTCAGACCCAGCGCCAGCATTACGTACAGCAGGGCGGAGATCATGATGTTTGTCTGATAGAATGAGCTGACCAGGGGCATGCCTATGAGGATTACAGCCAGCACTCCAAGGCCGCCCATGCGCAGCCTCAGGGAGTTTCTGAAAGCTTCAATGATCTCTACAAGGTTAAAGCACTTGGGCAGGCTGACCACCTTCATGCCTGCTGCCTTGCGGCTGAAGCACCAGTCCCAGATCATGGCAAGAATGAAAATGCCAGCACCCAGGGCCAAAATGCGGTCAAAACGCCAGATTACGGTCTTTGCCGCTGTGTTCAGCTTGATACCCAGCACCGGCAGGGTGAGCAACATGAACCACAGGGCGGTGATGGCGGCTTTAATTATGCGCTGCATGGCTACACCTTCTGCACTGTGGCTTTGCCCAGAATGCCGTCGGGCCTGAAAATGAGAATGAGAATAAGAATGCCAAAGGCCAGCATGTCTTCGTAGTTGCCGGAGAAATAGCCAGTGGTGAAGCTTTCGGCAAGGCCAAGCACAAGCCCGCCAACCATAGCGCCGGGGATGGAACCAATGCCGCCAAGTACTGCGGCCGTAAAGGCCTTAAGACCAGCCAGAAAACCGATGCCAAAGTTGACCTGCCCCATGTGCGAGGCAATAAGCACGCCGCCAAGGGCCGCCAGAGCGGAACCGATGATGAACGTGAGCGAGATGATGCGGTCGGCATTGATGCCCAGCAAAAGGGCCATCTTGCGGTTTTGGGCGGTGGCCCGCATGGCCTTGCCCATGCGGGTATAGCGGATAAAAAGCGAGAGCGAGATCATGGCAAGGGTGCTGACCAGCAGGATAAGAAAGTCGCTGGGGCCCATGACATAGTCTATACGCTCAAGAAAATCCATTTCTGGCAGCAGATTGGGAAAAGGCACAAAGTCGGATGTCTGCGCAAGCAATACATAGTTTTGCAAAAAGATGGACATACCGATGGCTGAAATCAGCGGCGACAGGCGCGGCGCACCGCGCAAGGGCTTGTATGCGACTTTTTCTAGCGTGTAGCCGTAGGCAGAACACCAGACAATGGCTGCCAAGGCCGCGACAATGAGGATGCCGCCAGCCGGGAAGCCATAGACGCCAAGCGCGCCAGCAATGAGCAGGGCTGTGAATGAACCCAGCATGTAAACTTCGCCATGGGCAAAATTGATGAGCCCGATAATGCCATAAACCAGCGTATAGCCCAGAGCGATCAGCGCATAAATGCTGCCTCGGGTCAAACCGCCGAAAAAGAGCTCTATGAAAAATTGAATGTCCATGCAAACTCGCGTGCGGTACGGGGGTTGCACCCGTTCGTTCCGCCTGTCCCGTTAATGCCGTCAACTTCCGGCAGATGCGTGAAAAGTTTCGGCAGATGCGTGAAAAGCCGGGGCGCGACCTTGGTCGCGCCCCGGTAGACGTTTAGTCCAGAGTGATGCTGTGATTAAGCTCTACAAATTTGCCGTTTTTAATCTGGTAGATGGAAAGGCCCATACCAGCGGCATCACCGGTCTTGCTGAAGGTCAGCTTGCCCAGCGGAGTTTCCACGGGGTTGGTGTGCAGGGCTTCTACAATCTTGGCGGCATCGGTGGAGCCAGCCTTGGCAATGGCGTTTATCAGTGCCTGGGTGGCGGCATAACCGTTGTAGTAGAAGGAACCGGGATCGCTGCCAAACATCTTCACATGGCCTTCAAGGGCGTGCTTGTAAGCGGGCAGGTTACTGGTGTCCTTGGGGTAGGAGGCGTACACGCCTTCGGCGTCCTTGCCAGCCATCTTGATGAAGGCTTCGTCCTTGAGGCCGTCAGGGCCGATCATGGCGGTGCTCACGTGGTCACGGCGCATCTGCTGCAACAGCTTGGAAGCGGTGGGCTGATAGCCGCCGAACACGAGGATGTCAGGCTTGGCACGGCGCAGTTTGCGCACAACGGCAGAGAAGTCCACCGCGTCGGGGGTAACGGCTTCGTACAAAACGGTTTCCACACCGGCTTTTTCAAGTGCTTCGCGGTTGTTGTCCACAAAGCCCTTGCCGTAGTCGCCGTTGTCGTGCAAGTAGGCGACTTTCTTGGCCTTGATGCCATTGAGGATGAAGGCGCTGGTCAACTTGGCCTGGGCCTTGTCGTTGGCGATGGTGCGGAAGAAATAGGGGTTGGTGCCACTTTCGGTAAGGCTGGGGGTAGTGGCAGAAGGCGACATGGAAACGATTTTGGCTTCGGTGTACAAGGGCAGGGTTGCCTTGGTAGCGCCGGAGCAGATGTGGCCCATGACCACGTCCACCTTATCCGAAATCAGCTTTGTAGCAGCATTGGTAGCCAGCTCGGGCTTGCACTGGTCATCTTGGGCGATCAGTTCGATCTGACGACCAAGCACGCCACCCTTGGCGTTAACTTCGGCGATAACAACCTTGGCGGCATTCAAGCTGGGGACGCCGTAGGAGGCCAGGTCGCCAGAGTGCGCACCGGCAACACCGATTTTAATGGGTTCCGCAGCCATTGCGGGCGCAGCAAGTGCCG
>QKDT01000108.1 GCA_003251995.1 Desulfovibrio desulfuricans | reverse complement strand
CTCGGCGGGGACTGGCGAAACCGCGTCGGAAGTGCGCATGAGACCATAGACGATCCAGGGCTGGCGACCAATTTCGGCCACTGCCCAGCCCAGCATGATGCCAATATACGGCAGAGGGATATTCCACACCAGCGCCTTGAGCAGCAGCGGACACGGTTCGTCCTTCTTACGTTGCAAAAAGGCTCCCACTGCCAGCAGCACAAATAGCCCCGCCATGGCGATCATGGCGCGGAAGCTCAAGAATGTGGGCAGAACCGGGGGGCGGTCTTCCTTGGCAAAATCTTTAAGGCCCTTCACCTCGGCATCAGCCTTGCCATAGGCAATCCAGCTCAGCAGGCCGGGAATGCCAATGGCCTGCACCTTGTTGCCCTCGTTTTTCTCATCAGGCCAGGCCAGCAGATAAAAAGGTACGTTGCGTCCGGTCTCCCAGTGGGATTCCAGCGCAGCCAGTTTGGCGGGCTGCACCTGGGCCACAGTCTTGCCCTGCTGATCGCCCGAAAGGCCAAGCAGCAGCACGAGAACCAGGGTAAACACCGCAGACATCCTGAAGGACGCCCTAAAAAATTCCACATTGCTTTTGCGGAGCAAATGCCAGGCCGAAACGCCCAGCACAAAAAAGCCGCCAAGCGCCCACGAAGCAAGCACAGTATGCGCGTACATGCCCCAGGCATAGCCGTTGGTGATAACATCCCAGAAGCTGGAAAGTTCTGCGCGCCCCATGGTTTCATTGATGGTGTAACCCACAGGGTGCTGCATGAAGCCGTTGGCAAGAATGATCCACAAGGCGGAAAGGTTGCCCGCGAACGCCACAATATAAATGGCGGCGAGGTGCATTTTTTTACCTACCCTGTTCCAGCCAAAGTGCCACACTGCCAGGAACGTGGATTCCAGAAAAAAGGCCACCGTGGCTTCAATTGCCAGCAGCGAGCCGAAAATATCGCCCACGTATTCCGAATAGCGGGACCAGTTGGTGCCGAACTGGAACTCAAGCGTGATGCCTGTCACCACGCCCAGGGTAAAGTTGATGAGAAAAAGTTTTCCCCAAAATTTGGCTTGTTTTTTCCAAAATTCGTCACCGGTGCGCACATAGCGGGTTTCCATCCAGGCGAGAATGACGGAAAGACCGAGGGTGAGCGGAACGAATATAAAGTGGAAAAAAACGGCCACAGCGAATTGCAAACGCGAAAGCATTACAACGTCCATGTAGGCCCTCCTTGAATATCCTTCAGGCGAGATAGCTTTTTTCTCATCGAATAGCAAGTAGTTACGAATACCATTTTGACCGCGAGGCTATAGCCTGTGCGGATTTGATACAATATTCCCCCTTTTGAAGAAAATTTTTGCTCGGATTTTTGGCATCTGCCTGAGGGAAGCTGACCGGGAGGTCAAGACCCGCAGGTGGCTGCCTTGGCAGCACCAATACAGAAAATTGCTGTAAAATTTGGCAAATCCCCCTTGAAAATTCAGTGGGGGATATTATTTTCAACTATATCTTTTTTCAGGAGGTTTGTCATGGCAGAGGCTGGTAAGAATTCCCGCCAATTCCGCGCTGAGGTGCGCAAAGTCCTGCATATCCTCACCAATTCGCTCTATACAAATCGCGAAATTTTTTTGAGGGAACTTGTTTCCAACGCCTCGGACGCGTTGGATAAATTGCGTTATCGCATGAACCGGGGCGAGACCCCGCGTCTTGCGGATATTCCCCTTGAAATTCGCATCAGTCTGGACAAGGACGCCAAGGTTCTGACCATTGCCGATACCGGCGTTGGCATGACCGCAGAAGAACTGGCTGAAAACCTGGGCACCATCGCCAAATCCGGCTCAGAACAGTTTTTGGCCGATATCGCCGCCGATAGTGCCGCTGGCAGCGGTGATGCGGCAAAGGCCGATAGTGGGGAAGCTGGTGAAACTTCTGGCCCTGCTGACGCCGCCAACATCATTGGTCGTTTTGGCGTGGGCTTTTATTCGGTATTTATGGTTGCCAGCAAGGTCGAGGTTACCTCACGTCCGGCCTTTGGCGACAATGCCGAGGCCAGCGTGTGGGTCAGTGATGGTCTTGGCACGTTTACCATTGAGCCGGCAACAGGGGATGAACCCCAGCGTGGCACCGTAATTAAAGCCTGGCTTAAGGATGACGCCGCGGAATTTATTGAAAAATTCCGGGTTGAATCGGTCATCCGCAAGCATTCGGCCTTTGTTCCCTTCCCTGTTCTGGTGGATGGCGAGCACGTCAACACCCAGCCCGCCTTGTGGCGCGAACCCAAGTTCTCGGTCACCAAGGATCAGTACGACGCCTTTTACAAGGCCCTTACCTACGATGCCAAGGAGCCGCTGGACACCCTGCACCTTTCAGTAGATGCCCCGGTGCAGTTTAATGCCCTGCTGTTCACGCCTGATTCTGCACAGGATTTTTTTGGTGCAGACCGTGAATTCTGGGGGCTTGATCTCTATGCCCGCCGCGTGCTCATTCAGCACCGCAACAAAGAGCTGGTGCCCGAGTACCTGGCCTTCCTCAAGGGCGTAGTGGATACGGAAGACCTGCCCTTGAATATCTCGCGTGAAACGCTTCAGGAAAATGTGGTGTTGCGCAAGATCAACCAGGTGCTGGTAAAGCAGGCCCTCAGCCACCTTGAAAAGCTGGCAAAAGACGATGCGGAAAAATACAGCCGCTTCTGGAAGCTGCACGGCAAGGTTTTCAAGCTGGGGTATCACGATTACGCCAACCGGGAGCGCATCTGCGCCTTGCTGCGTTTTAATTCCTCTTCGCTGACCGATGCCGAGGCGCTCACCAGCCTTGATGAGTACATGGCCCGTGCGCCGGAAGGGCAGAAGACCATCTGGTATGTGGCTGCGCCCAACCGCGAGGCCGCGCGGCTCAACCCGCACATGGAGCGCTTCCGCCGCAAGGGCATTGAAGTGCTTTGGCTGTATGAGCCGGTGGACGAATTTGTGATGGACGGCCTTGCCAAGTACAAGGAATGGGAATTCAAGTCGGTGGAAACAGCGGCGGACGATGCCCTCAATGACTTTGCCGACAAGGAGCAGCCGGAGCACGAAGCCGCCGCCCCCCTAACGGACGACGACTCTGCCAGCTTTGACGCCCTGCTTGGCAAGATGAAGGAAATCCTGGGTGACAAGGTCACGGACGTGCGGGTGTCGCACCGTCTGGCAGACAGCCCCGCCGTGCTGGTTTCGCCCGATGGCGGTCTTTCCTCCTCCATGGAAAAACTGCTCAAGGTTATGCAGAAGGACGATTCCATCCCTGTGAAGGTGCTGGAGGTCAACCGCGATCATCCGCTGCTGCGTAGCATGCTGCGCATGTATAAGGCTGACGCGGACGACAGGATTTTGGCAGACATGACCGGGAGCCTGTTTGACGCCAGCCTGCTGCTGGATGGTTACCTCAAGGATCCGCAGGCCCTGGCTGCCCGCACGGGCAAGCTGCTTGAAGAAGCCGCCGCCTGGTACACCGAGGTGCGCAAGATATAGCCCCGACAGGATAACCAGACCCAGGCCCAATGTAAAAAGGCCCCTGTAGCGATACAGGGGCCTTTTCTTTGTAGTATGCTGACCGAACAGTGGCTTAGTACACCACGCTGTACGACATGACTTCGGGCCGATGGAAGAAAAACTCCACGCGGCGGTTCATGGCGCGGCTTTGCTCGTCAATGCCCGGCTTGAGGGGGCGGGTGTCTCCGTAACTTACAGCGCGCATGCGTGTGGGTTTGATGCCCTTGTCCGCGAGGTAGTGAACCATGGCTGAGGCACGCGCGCCAGAGAGTTCCCACGCCGAGGCGTATGGCGGCCTTGCCTCGGTGGAGTCGGCGTGCCCGCGCACCACAAGGTAAAGATTGTATTCGTTCATGAGCTTCAGCACGGCTTCAAGCACCTTGGTGCCTTCGGGCAGCAGGTCAACACTCCCAGACTTGAACATGACGTCTGAATTGACGCGCAACTGCACGCCCACATCGTCAGCACTGATGCCTGAAGAGTTCTGCGGCACGGCGTCAGCCATGAGCATCTGCTTGATCTTTTGGGCAATGGCGTAGTGCGACTTTTCAACCTCGTTGATCTTGAGGTCGCGCGCGTCAATTTTGTCCGTATTCTGGATAAACGGATTGTTGGAAATGGGGGATGTGGAACTGGAGTCAAAATTGCGCTCACCGCTGAAGTAGGCCGCCAGGCCCGCCTTTGTGTCGGGCGGTACCATGCTGAGTACCCACAGCAACAGAAAGAAAGCCATCATGGCTGTAACAAAGTCGGCATACGCCACTTTCCATGCGCCGCCGCCCATAGGCTTTCTCCTTTAAATAATCTGCGCGGGCTATGCCTTTCTGGCGGCTCCGCTCAAGCTTTGCCGTCAGCGCCCCTACTATGCACAACCTTTAGCAGGTTTTTGCAAAAGGGCAAAATATCCTCGCCTCCCCGTCATCGCAGGGGGCAGTCAGCCCGCCCGGCTCAAGGCTAGCCGCTCTTGAGGCGTTCTTCCATTTCGGCAAAGGACGGGCGGAAGGGGTAGGGAATAGCCCTGCGTCCGTATTCTACAGCGATAAGCGGGGTAGACCCGCGAATGGCAGCCGCCACGGCTTCCTTGATGGCATTGAAATAAAAATGTTCTTCAGCCACGTAGTTTTCGAGTTTTGCGCCCATGGGGCCAAAAAGGCCGTAGCAGCAAAGAATACCAAAGAACGTACCCACAAGGGCCGCGCCGATGTAGTGACCGAGAACTTCCGGTGGTTCGTTGATTTTACCCATGGCAAGCACCACGCCGAGCACGCAGGCAACAATACCCATGCCCGGCAGCGATTCCGCCATATGTGATACCGCATGTGCGGGCAGTATGCCTTCCTCGCGCATGGTTTCAATATCCACATCCATGAGGCTGTCTATGTCCGCCGGGTCGCCGGTGGTCAAATACACCCGCAATGTGTCGCCCACGAAGTTGACGACCGTGGTATCTTTGGAAATGTTGGGGTACTTGCTGAAAATGGGGCTTGATTCTGGTTTTTCAACGTCACTTTCAATGCTGATTACGCCTTCACGGTGCATTTTGGAAAAAAGCGCATAAAGCAGGGCAAGGGTTTCAAGGTAGTGTCCCTTGCTGGAACCCGGGTCAGCAAAAAGGTGTTTCAAACTTTTGAGAACAAGGCCAAAAGTATACTTGGTCTGGGAGCCAAAAAACGCTCCAAGACCGCAGCCCAGGATGATGATGAACTCGGCGGGCTGCACAAGAACGCCCCATTCGCCATGGGCCATTGTGTAGCCCGTAGCGACTGAAGCCGCAACAATGACCAGTCCTATAAGTAAGTACATACTGCCGCCTGTTCGCTCTATGTTCTCCGGGGCAGAACCCCAGAAACCCTCGTGTATGGCCTGGTTGAGGGATTTTAGGAAAATCCGTTCACCGTTTGCGCTTGTGCAGCGCGTTCAGGCCTTCTCCAATGCTTAACGCCCGAGATGCTAATAGCTTTAGCCCATGACGTCGAAAAGGCAAGCCCTCGGCAAAATCTCTTGGCGTGTAAACCTGGGTTTACAGCCTTGTTGCATTGTGCCGGATTGCTGCCTAACGTCCCAAAATTCCCCGGATCAACCCTTCCGCACCTTTTGCCGCATCCTTGGTTGTGGTGCCGGCATCCTTGCCCGTTTTCAGCAGCGTACCGGGCAGATTTTTTGCCATGTCCAGCGCAAAGCGCGGGTCAATGCCGTATGAAATGTCGCTTAAAGGCCCCTTGGCTGTCACAGGTATTGTCATCCCCAAGGTCTTGATGTCCATGGAGGCATCCAGATATTGCCTTGGCAGGCTGATGTGCGCCTTGCCCGCCCCGTTGAGGCTGGTAGAGGTTAGGGTGATGGGGCTGGCATTTATTTCTCCATCGCGAGCGGTAAAGGGCGCCTTTGCAAGGTCAAAGCGATCAGGCAACGCGCCGCCCTTGCCAGTGAGGGAGGGAATACTTTTTGAAAGCCCAGCCATGGCAGGAACATACAGATTGCGTACTTCAACGAGACCCCGTCCGCTGAGACTTTGGCGTATGTCGTTGGCGTCGGCGCATTTCATGGTCATGTCCGCATCCAGCGAGGCAATGCCGTCCACCACGCGACCCTTGCCAAGGGCAACGAGCAGCGGGCCAAGATTCACATCGGCAGCATGCGCCTTGATGGCGCAGGTTGCCACCGTCATATCCATGTTGCCCGTGGATTTGATGTTGCCACCCGAGCCAAGGCTGGCAGCAAGGGATGTAAGGGCATAACGTCCTTTTTCGCCCTTGATGGTCAGCGCGATGTCTTTTATTTGCAATTCGCCCTTGCTGATCCCGGCAATTTTGGCGCGGATGTCCAGGCCTGGCATGCGCCGCGCGGCTTCCGCATCCGGCTTGGCGTGCTTGCTGGCAGCCGGGGCAGCCTCCGTAGCAGGGGCCTTGCTGCCTGCTGTGGGCGTGTCAGATTCTTCCTGGGGCAAAAACGGGTCAAGGTTGATCATGCTGGCCTGCATGTCTGCCGTTATCGCCATGGGGGCGTTTTCTGGCAGGTCAAAACGCAGGCCGCCACGCACCGACATATCATCAAGTTGCAGCAGCAATTGGGTGAGGTTCAGGGCATTGGCAGTATAGCGCACCATGGATCTGATGCGCAGATCGTCCTTGCCTGCGGGGATTTGCAGTTTGTGTCCAGCCAGCGTCGCAAGCTTGCGGGGTGAACCCTCAAACTCAAGTGAGCCGTTGAACGTGGGGGGCGTCAGCACCGCATCGCCAGACACGCTGAGGCGCGCCTGAGGTGTATTGAGCAGGGCCTTGGTCAATTGCAGGCGCAGATCGTTGAGCTGCAAGGAGCCTTCACACGTAAGCTGCAAGGGGCCAGCTTCCTTGGGCAGCGCCCCGGTGAGCGGGGTTACTGTCAGCGCGGTCTGCCGAAAAAGCAATTGGGGCGGCGCATAGCGCAGGCGTGACGAAAATGCCAACGTTCCCGAAAGGTTGCCAGATGTCTGGCTTGCAGCCTTGGCGGGGCCATCGGGGGTGCCGTTGGCTATTGCAAAAGCAAAATCGCACTGAACCACAGCTTCCTGACCAGTGCGCAGGTTTTCCACTGAAAAATTTACGTCATTGATGCGCAGGGTCTTGCCGTCTGCTGTTGTGTAGGTCGCTGCGCCCTGGCGCAGCACCAGGCGTTTCAATTCAATGGGCAGAGCTTCCTGCTGCGCGGTGGCGGTGGGCTTGTCTTCTGTGGCGGGTTTTTCCACGCCCTGCTTGGCGGCTGCAACAGCTTTGCTCTGGCGTACATCAATCACGGGGCCGTCAAGCCGCACTTCGCGCACGACCACATTGCCCGTGAGAAGGGGGCTCAGCTCCAGTTGCGCCATGCCGCCTTTGACAGAAATG
Organism: Desulfovibrio desulfuricans; assembly: GCA_003251995.1. Taxonomy (GTDB): domain Bacteria; phylum Desulfobacterota; class Desulfovibrionia; order Desulfovibrionales; family Desulfovibrionaceae; genus Desulfovibrio; species Desulfovibrio desulfuricans_B. The sequence goes on along the minus strand of QKDT01000108.1, from coordinate 6,377 downwards.
GCAATACCCTGGCCATCGCTGATACTGCCCCAGTGCGCCTGACCAAAATGGACGCCTGGAGGAAAAAAGGAAATTCCGGGGGGGGTGTCAAACTTCAGCGGCTGCCCGGTGGCTTTGGCTGTGGCATCGGCTATCTGGCGCACCACAAAGTCCGCATCAACCCTGCTGAGCAGAATAAATGCGACCACCACCAGAACCGTGGCGCTCCCCAGAATCCATAAGAGTACACGTTTCATTGTAACTCCGCAGGTATTTGCAGCCAAGGCGACCGCGTATATCGCCACATCAGTTGAAATTGCGGCGGGTGAATATGACCACCATTTCTTTTATACGAAAAGCAGGCAAGCAGTGCAAGACGAAGAAAGCGCTTTGCAACGTGCGAACCATGGTGAGATGAAAGGCTGTTGCGGTAGCCTTCTGCAATCCATATATTACCAAAAAATGTCGTAAGGCACAAAGCACTGAGGTTATTGCCGCAAGTGCAGGGAGGATCACCGCACATGGCGGGCAAAGCCGATTACACAGCGCAGAATGGACGGGGCAATGGCCTGCCGCCAGCCATCATGGTTCAGGGTACATGCTCAAATGCGGGCAAAAGCCTGATCACGGCGGCATTATGCCGTTTGCTGGCCCGCCGGGGGCTGCGCGTCGCGCCGTTCAAGGCGCAGAATATGGCGTTGAATTCTTTTGTGACCAGCGATGGCAAGGAAATGGGGCGCGCTCAGGTGTTGCAGGCCGCCGCTTGTGGTCTTGCACCCGATGTGCGCATGAACCCGGTGTTGCTCAAACCCACATCCAACGTGGGGTCGCAGGTTATTGTACTGGGTGAACCCGTGGGGCATATGCGCGTGGGAGAGTATCTGGGCTACAAACCAGAGGCCTGGAAGTCCGTTCGTCGCGCCTACCGCAGCTTGTCTGCGGGCATGGATGTTATGGTGCTTGAAGGCGCAGGCAGCCCCGCAGAGATCAACCTCAAGGCGCACGATATTGTAAATATGCGCATGGCCCGCTATGCCAGAGCGCATGTGGCCCTGGTGGCGGATATAGACCGGGGCGGCGCTTTTGCGGCCCTTGCGGGAACCATGGCCCTGCTTACCCGCGCCGAGCGCGCGCGGGTGGGCGGATTTATCCTCAACAAATTTCGGGGTGATGCCAGCTTGCTGGACCCGGCCCTGACCATATTGCAAAAGCGTACGGGCAAGCCCTTTTGGGGTGTTGTGCCCATGCTGGAAGACCTGCGCCTGCCAGAAGAGGATTCTGTAAGCTTCAAGGAAGGGCTGACCCCTGGCCTGCGTCTGGGCCTGTATGCCGATCAAACCGCCGGATCTGCCGGTTTGCTGGATATTGTCGTGCCTGATCTGCCGCACCTGAGCAATGCCACGGACCTTGACGCACTGCGCGATGAGCCTGGGGTGCAGGTGCGCATCGTGCGCCACGCGGCTCAATGGGGCCATCCGCATGTGGTTATTTTGCCGGGCAGCCGCAATACGGTGGGCGATCTGCGGTTTTTGCAGCGCACAGGGCTTGCGGCGCTGGTACAGGAATTTGCCCGCAGGTGTCTGGAGCAGGGCAGCGGGGCGCTTGTGGGCATTTGCGGCGGCTTACAGATGCTTGGGTCAGAAATTATTGACCCTCTGGGCCTTGAAGAGGGCGGGTGCGAACAGGGGCTGGGCCTGTTGCCGCTCAGCACCCGTCTGCTGGCAAGCAAGCGTCTGTGCCGGGCGGCGGGCTGGGCTGATGCCAGTCTGACAGGTTCTGACCGACAGCCGGTAACAGGTTACGAGATCCATCATGGGGAGACCGCGTCTCTGGGCGCTGAGGCTACGATCAACGGAGCAACGCAATCTGCCGCAGTTTCAGCCGTGCGCGTTGTCATGGTTGATGACGCGGAGCGCCCGCTGGGCTGGGGGCGGTGCGATGCCCAAGGGCGCGCCCGTGTGTGGGGCAGCTACATGCACGGCCTTTTTGACGAGGACGCCTTCCGACATGCGTTTTTGCTCACATTGCGCCAAGAGGCCGGGCTGCCGCCAGCACCGCAGACAGCCTACAGCCTCGGGCCGGAGCTGGACAGACTTGCCGATGCAGTGGAAACCGCGCTGGATATGCCAGCCATTCTTGGCGTGCTGGGCTTGGCCTGAAATCCGAGCTGCTTATGTTGCCGGATTGTGCGCCAGCGTGTTGGGGGTTGCTTTCCCTCTCCACTGACTCAGCAATACGCCAAGCACAATGAGCATGGCCCCGCCGTATTGCGCTGAAAGCAGTTTTTCATCCAGCAGGATTACGCCAAAGAGCAAGGCAAAAACAGGGATGAGATTGGTGTAGGCGGCAGCGCGACCAGCCGAGAGGCGTTTGACGCCAAAATTATACAGGCCGTAGCCCGCAAAGGTAACGATGCCCCCCAGATAAAACACGCAAACCCAGGGAGTCCAGGCGGGGTATTCCCTGCCAAGGCTGATGAACGTGTTTGATTCTGGTATGATCAGGGCCAGCAGACAAAAGAAAAGCATGCCGACAAAAGCCTGCACAGCCGTTATGCACAACGCGCTGTACGCGCTGGATAGGTGGCGGGCCAGCACGGTGTACCCGGCGGCGCAAAACATGGCAATGCCCTCAAGAATGTTGCCCAGCAGGGGGTTGGCGGCTGTTTCATCCGGCACTGCGGCGAGGGTGAGCCAGGTGACGCCGCACACTGCCAGCAAAAAACCCGTCCACATGCGCAGCCCCGCGTGTTCGTGCAGGGCGGCAAAAGCTATTGCCGCCACCAAGAGCGGCAGCAGGGATGTTATCATGCCCGCCTGCGAGGCGGTGGTCAGCCGCAGCGCGTGGGTTTCAAACAAAAAAAACAGGCATGGCTCACACAGGGCCATAAGTGTTAGCGTGCCCAGGCTGCCGTGCGCTTTAAGCTCTCGCCACAGGCGAGGCCACAGGGGCAAAAAAACAATGCAGGCCACAAGCATGCGCCCCGCCATAGTTTGCAGAGGGCTGAGCGTGGTGAGGGCAATGCGCAGCACAACAAAGGTGGATCCCCAAAAAGCCATTGCCGTCAGCAAAGCCACATGGGGCAGTATATTTTGGACTTTGGGGGGCATGGGTTTTTCAGTATCTCCAGAATTGTCGCAGATGATTTTTGCGGCAGCCTATGGTAAGAAGCATAATACTTCAAGACATGACGGCACTCGATAAATACTGGGACGTCAGCCTGCCATCGCCTAGCATGAGGAATGGCCCTGTCCGCTGCCTGCGGGAGCAAGAAGCATGAGTATTAAAACCATCATCAAAACTTCCAACTTCGCGCAGTTGCTTCTTCTTCTGTTGCTTGGACTTTGCCTTGTGTCCCTGGGCCGAGGGCTGCATGAAGGCCGGCGCGTGCTTGAAAATTACTATAAGCTTGATTCCTTTCTGGTGGAGGTGGAAAGCAACATCCATCAGAGCTATGAAGAGGCGCATGCCTTTATAGCTACTGGTAATCCTGATCGTTATGTAAAATGGCAAGCTCTCAATCAATCCCGCATCAAGGAAGAGCAGGAGCCTGGCGCAAACGAGGGTTCGTTTGAGATTCTTGCTCAGGAGATCAGCCTGACGGCAGGTTTGCATAACCAGGTTCAGGCGCTGCTCGCGTACCGCAGACATCTGGATACCTTGCTTGAAACTGGTATGAAAATGGCCATTGGCAACAGCGGCCCACCCCACTGGGACAGGGACGGCCTTGATCTCAAGGGCGCTCAAAATTGGGCAAGGCGGGTTGGCCTGGACACCGAGGCCAAGCAGGTTTTGCTCAACGCGCAGGCCCTGCGCGAAGTGCAGTATCGCAGCTTTTTGGAACAAGTAAGCAGCCAGGAAACACCGCTTGTCCAGATGGTCTGGGCCATGGTTTTGGCCTTGCTGGCTCTTGCCGCCAGTGCGGTAGCCAATATCTCCATTTTCCATAAAAGGGTTGCCAAACCCCTGGGGCAGGTCAGCCAGTATGCAGAAGGCGTGGCGGCGGGCCTGGACCCTGATCCGCTGAAGCTCAAACATCAGGATGAGCTGGCTATCATGTTTGCCTCGTTGCAGCGCATGAAGGGGACGCTTTTTTCACGTATTCGTGAGCTTAAAGAGGCTGAAAGGCGCGCACGTAAAAGCAAGCAACAGGCAGTGCTTGCCAGGGCGCAGGCTTTATCTTCTCTCGAGCTGGCCCAAAGGGCCTCGCACGTGCAGGAAGATTTTTTGCGGCGCATGAGTCACGAAATACGCACGCCCCTTAATGCCATCATCGGCATGAGCTATCTGAGCCTGCAAACGGGCCTCAACGGCATACAGCGCGATTATCTTTCGCAGATCAACAAATCGGGCAGTCTGCTGCTGGATATGGTCAACAGAATCCTTGATTTTTCAAGTGCTAACGAGGGATTGTTGCGCCGGGAGTACCGCGCGTTTCAGTTGCCGCACCTGCTGGAACTGTTGCGCCAGAGTGTGGCTGGCAGCGCCCTTGAAAAACAGCTTGAACTGGTGTTTACGCAAGATCCCGCAGTGCCTGCGGCGGTAGAAGGCGATGAGCGGCATCTGGAAGAAGTGCTGCGCATTCTGCTGGATAACGCCGTCAAATACACCCGCACCGGCTCTGTAGAGTGCAGTGTGCAGCTAGCGCATGGTGGAATGGAGGGTGATGGCTGTCGTCTGCTTTTTGTGGTGGCTGACAGCGGCCCAGGCATGGACGTTGACCTCAAGGAAAAGCTTTTTGAGCCCTTTGCCATGGGCGACGAATCACTGACCCGTTCAAACAGCGGTCTTGGCCTTGGGCTGGCGCTGGCACGGCAACTGGTGGCCCTGATGGGGGGCGAACTCTCTGTGGCGAGCGCGCCAGGCAAGGGAAGCCGTTTCTTTTTTGAGCTGCCTTTTGGCCTGGTGCGGCAGGGTGGCGCTATCATGGAGGCCACTTCTGCGCAGGAGGAAGCCTCGGCTATTGTGGACAGTGCCCTAGGCATTGCAACAAGGCAGCGCGGCACAGTGCTGGTGGTGGAAGATAACGAGATAAATGCCCAGATTGCCGGTGAGCTTTTGATGCAGGCAGGGCTTGATGTGCGCATGGCCTCCAACGGGCAGTCTGCTGTGGAAGAGGTGAACCGCGGCGGTATCGATCTGGTGCTCATGGATGTGCAGATGCCAATTATGGATGGTCTTGATGCCACCATGCGTATCCGCGCCATGGGTTTTTCACCCGTCGATCTGCCCATTCTTGCCATGACTGCCCATGCTGACGCAGCTTCCCGCCTGGAAGGCAAAAAAGTGGGCATGAACGACTATCTTACCAAACCCGTGGACCCCGCCGCCCTGTACGCCGCGCTTGCAAAGTGGCTCCCCGGGGGGCTGCAGTCCAATCCTTTGCCCCCAGAGGCGGCTCAGGCGGATGGCGATGCGCATAAAACTGCAGGAAGCTATTCGCTGGATGTCATGCGTGATTCGGCTGCTGCCGTTCCTGAGCCCGAGGGACAGGCCGTTAACATTGAGGCGGGGCTTGCCACGGTTGGCGGTAACCGCAAGCTGTACAGTGAACTGCTGCTGCGCTTTGTGGATCACTATGGTGACAGCGCCAGAGAGTTGCGCGGAATGCTTGCCTGCGGCGATTTGCGCGGTGCGGCACGGCTGGCGCATACCGTCAAGGGTGTAGCCGCAAATCTTGGTGTTGAGCGCGTTTGCCGCCTCACACGACAGATGGAAAGCACCTTGCCCATGGCACCGCCGCATGAAGAACTGATAGACGAATTTGAAGCCTGCATGAATGAGGTGCTGATGCGTGTGCGCTGTCTTGAAGGCGATGGGAGCACGCCCACCATGGGGGGGCTGCATCTGGAAGGGGAGCACCGCGAAAACCTGCTGGCCCTGTTGGCAGAGCTGCCCGGTCTGATGGAAACAGACTGGGGTAATGCAGAAAGCTCGCTGGAAAGTTTTATGCCTCTAGTGAATGGCACCCCTTATGCTGATGATATGGTCGCCATACTCGCTTCGGTTAAGGATTTTGACAATGCTGCGCTGCCAGGCCAGGCGGCAGCCCTGCAAAAGCGGCTGCTTGGAGACAATACATGAAGACGGTCTTTTGCCTTGACGACAAGGTCAAATACCTGACCCTGCTCAAGGTGGCGGTGCGCTCGTTGCGCGCGGTTCAGGGCAAGGATGCCCCCTGTCTTTGCATCTATGCTGGAAGCGACGCCGCATTGCTTGGTGAGCTTGAGGTCGAAAATATCCCTGTGGCACGCTACAAGCCGCGCCTAGACCCCAGCGGATTTACGCCACTGGGGCAGGCCTGCGCCGGGTGTTTTCTCAAGCTTGAGCTGGCCCTTGTACCCGAGCTAGCCCAAGATGATTACGTGCTTTACTGCGATACAGATGTGCTTTTTTAT
>QKDT01000238.1 GCA_003251995.1 Desulfovibrio desulfuricans | reverse complement strand
AAACCCCGCCCTTTTTCAATGCATATTCAATGCGCTGTTACAGCACCTTGAACTTGTGTACTTCGTTGGTCTCTCCGTCGATAACATGCACGGCGCAAGCGATGCAGGGGTCGAAGGAGTGGATAGTACGCAGGATTTCCACCGGGCGCTTGGGATCGGCAACCGGGGTGCCGATAAGAGCCTGTTCGGCAGCACCCATAACGCCCTTGGCGTCCCGGGGTCCGAGGTTCCAGGTGGTGGGCACGACAAGCTGGAAGTTGCCGATTTTGCCGTCTTCAATACGGATCCAGTGCGAAAGACCGCCACGGGGGGCATCCAGGAAGCCCACACCCTTGGCATTGGCAGGCACGGCGTAATCTTCGACGATCTGCTTGTCTTTGGCAATGTTGTTTTCGAACTCGTTGAGCCAGTTTTCGGTCTGCTGGGCGATAACCAGGGTCTGGATACCGCGGGCAGCCGTACGGCCCAAGGTGGAGAACAGGGCTTCGGGGCCAACGTTCAAGTGCTTGAGCACGCCGTCAACCGCGGGCTTGATGGTCTTGTGGTTCTGACCGTAGGCAACCAGCACCTGAGCGAGGGGGCCGGTTTCCACAGACTGGCCCGCGTAACGGGGAGCCTTGAGCCAGGAGTAACGGTCGGTGTCGCCCATCTTGGTGAAGGCGGGCTTGGTTTCGCCGTCATAGGGCGAACGGGCCTTGTCGCCTTCGTACCAACTGTGGCGCACGTGTTCTTCGATCTTTGTGGGATCAAAGGCCTGCACCGAGCCGATCTTGCGATCATAGATAACGCCGGGCTTGTACCAACGGCTATTGAGGTCGCGTTCGCCGCCAGCAGCGGGGAACTCGCCAAAAGCCATAAAGTTGGTGGTGCCGCCCAGAGCAGCCCAGTCCTTGTACTGACCGGCAACCATGAGCAGGTCGGGAATGTAGACCTGTTCAATGAAGGTGCGGGCCTTCTTGTACAATTCGCGGAATTCCTTGATGCGCTTGGGCGTCAAGGCTTCGTAGCAGGTCACGCCGCCAGCAACGGTAAACTGGGTGTGCGGGTTTTTGGCGCCGAACACAGCCATACCTTTGGCAATTTCCACCTGGGCGTGCAGAGCCTGCAGGTAGTGGGTGGTGGCAACCAGGTTGGCTTCCGGCTCAAGATAGTAGCTCGGATGACCGCCCAGGAAGTAAGCGTTGGTGAAGGGCCCAAGCTGACCGCTTTCAATAAAGGTCTTCAGCTTGGCCTGCACAGCGGCAAATTCTTCAGTCTTGGCAGGGCGGGGCGAAATGGACTGGGCCAGCTTGGCTGCCTTGGCGGGGTCCGCCTTCAGGGCATTGGCTACGTCCACAAAGTCCAGGGCGTGCAGGTGATAGAAATGCACCAAGTGGTCATGCATGAACTGCATGGCCATAACGAGGTTGCGGATATAGGTGGCGTTAGCCGGGATGGGCTTGTTGATGGCGTCTTCAAGCGCGCGGGTGGAGGCAAGGGCGTGCGTGTAGGTACAGACGCCGCAGGTGCGCTGGGTGAAGTGCTGAGCGTCGCGGGGATCGCGACCCTTCAGGATGACTTCAAGCCCGCGAAACAGCGTGCCGCAGCTACGTGCGTCTTTGATTTTGCCGCCTTCGACTTCCACTTCAATACGCAGATGCCCTTCGATGCGGGTCAGCGGGTCCACCACAATGGGCCCGTTGTAGTTGCTCTGGGGCGTTTGTTTGATCTGGCTCATGATTCCCCCTAGTTCTGGTAGAACGGCGACATTTCGTCCCAGAAACCGGGTTCACTGCAACCAATGCAGGGATGCCCGGCAGCCACCGGCCAGTTGGTCTCATTGAAGAGAACCTTGGGACAGTTGTTGTACGTCTGCGGGCCTTTGCAGCCCACTTCGTAAAGGCACCAGCCCTTGCGCGCTTCTTCCGAATTGAAGGAAGGCGCAAACTCGCCGGCGTCGAAGTGCTTGCGGCGTTCGCAAAGGTCATGCACGCTCTGACCATAGAACATGAGCGGGCGGCCCAGTTCGTCCAGTTCAATCTTCTGACCCTGCAAGAAGGCCACAAGTGCGCCGACCATATTGAGGGGGTTGGGAGGACAGCCGGGAATGTTGATGCCCTTAACGCCCAGGCTGGCAAAGCATTCGTTCACGCCCTTGGCGCCGGTGGGGTTGGGCTTGGCAGCCTGAACGCCGCCGTAGCAGGCACAGGTACCAATGTTAACCACGGCCTTGGCCTTGGGCAGAATGTTTTTGCAGATATCATACATGGTATGGCCACCGATGTAGCCGTACTTGTTGTCCATGCCCGTAGGAATGGCGCCTTCGACCATGCAGACAAAGCCATTGGGGTTTTCCACGGCGGCATGCAAGGCTTCTTCAGCGGCTTCGCCAGCGGCTGCCATGATGGTTTCGTGGTAGTCAAGGGAAATGGTGTCAAGAATGACGGCATCAATGAAGGGTTTGTAAGTGCGCAGCAGCGCTTCAGAACAGCCCGTGCATTCAGCAGCGTGCAAATACACCACTGAAGGACGGCGTCCGGTCAGCGCAGCGGCTACTTCGGAAGCGAACGAGGGGCCAAAACCCATCGTCACCGCCACCGCCGTGCAGAATTTCATGAAGTCACGGCGGCTTATGCCCTGGCGTTCTAAACGCTCTTCTCCGCCTTTTTTGCCCAGACCCACGGCAATACGCATAATAGCCTCCTGGCAAAAGTGAGTGAAAGGCTTTGCTCGGGCCCTGCCACAGGGCCCGTTTGCGGCGCAACAATATCGCGCCAACTCCGCATCAAGACAGCGGCGCTACGACGTGCGAATGACCGCGCTTAATGCGGCGCTGTCAGCAAACGAAAATCGGAAACTCCGGCGGTGCGTCACGGTGCGTATTGTGTTGGCTATCCCCAGAAAGCCACACGCCCAAGGGCGACCACCTGCTTCTTAGAATCCTATACTTCTACCTGCAAAGGGTCAATAGGAAGGGACTTTTTTTGTTTTCTCTTCATCAACCATATAGGAAACTACCCCGTTCGTGTTGGTGGTTGCCTAGCCCCTTTGCTTGCGCTACGGTGCCTGAATCGCACGGCATTGAAGCCGATATAATGCGGCAATTTCCAACACAAGCACAGCAGAGGACGGCATGAAAACGGAATCTCTTTGTCTGCACGCGGGCTATGAACCGGGCAATGGCGAGCCCCGCGTTCTGCCTATAGTGCAGAGCACTACCTTTAAATACTCCACCACCGCCGAAGTGGCTAAACTTTTTGATCTTGCAGAGGCGGGCTTTTTCTACTCCCGTCTTGGCAATCCCACGGTTGATGCCGTTGAACAAAAAATTACTGCCCTTGAGGGCGGCGTTGGCGCTCTGTGTACTTCCTCCGGTCAGGCGGCAAGCATGCTGTCGCTGCTCAACGTGGCCCAAAGCGGCGATCACGTGGTCAGCGCTGCCAGCATTTACGGCGGCACCTTCAATCTGTTTGCCGTTACCCTCAAAAAGCTGGGTATCGAAGTAACCTTTGTCGATCCCGCCGCACCAGAGGAAGAACTGGAAAAGGCCTTTCGCCCCAATACCCGCGCGGTATTTGGTGAAACGCTCTCCAACCCCTCCATGGACGTGCTGGATATTGAGCGCTTTGCCAAGCTGGCCCACAAGCACAAGCTGCCCCTGATCATCGACAACACCTTTGCCACGCCCGTACTCTGCCGCCCCTTTGAATTTGGGGCCGATATC
>QKDT01000312.1 GCA_003251995.1 Desulfovibrio desulfuricans | reverse complement strand
GCAGCTTGACGAATTGCAGTCCGTTTACGGCCTTGCCAAATTTGCCAGTGCGCATGTTGGCCTGAAGGGATGGCAGTATCAGCGGCGGCACAGCCTTGCCAGTGTCGTCAGCCTTGCGCTTTGCCACAAACTCGGCTTTGCCCACTTGCAGGTTAAGGCGCACGTTGCCAGATTTTTGTTCGCCCACCGTAGCCATGCACTGCGGGCCGCGCGCGCCCTCCGGCGGGTAGTCGTGCCCCACATAGATGCGCTGGTCATCGGGCAGCGCAAAGAGCTTGCGCGAAGAATCGTAGGAATCTTCGGCGCTGCCGCCGGGGAAGTCGCATCTGCCGGAGCCAACATCGGGCAAAAAGATGGTGTCGCCCACAAAGGCCGCGTTGCCCACGATGTAGGTGGTGTCAGCGGGGGTGTGCCCAGGTGTATGGATCATCTTTGCGGGAATATCTGCAATGGTGAACTCCTCGTCATTTTCAAACAAATGGTCAAAGGCAGAGCCGTCTGCCGGGGTGTCCTCCTGAGTTTGAAAAATAGGCGTCCAGGTGGCGATGATATCCAGCATATGCTTGCTGATGGCGATTTTGCCACCCATTTTTTCCTTGATATAGCTGGCGGCTGTTATGTGGTCGGCATGGATATGCGTTTCAAGAATCCATTCGACAACAAAGCCCTGCTGGCGCACAAAATCAATAACCGCATCGGCGGAAACCGTGGTGGTGCGGCAGGCATGCATGTCAAAATCCAGCACGCTGTCAATGATGGCGCAGCGTTTTTGGGCATCGGTTGCAGACCAGACAACATAGGTCCAGGTAGCGGTAACTGGATCAAAAAATCCGCGCACGTTCAGTGCAGACATGGCGAACTCCTTTGCAAAAAGCTTGGGGTGAAAATTCCGGCAATTGGGGAACCTGCGTTACTGGCAGCTTGCGCCAGGGCTTTTGCCTGCGCCAATGGGGCAGGCGCCACCCGAGCAGCCCTTTTTGTTCCAGGGTGCGCGCGTAAGCAACAGTGCGAGGCCGCACCAGTTGGTAAGGCCGGAAAATACCTGCCCGCAGCCAATAAAGAGCGCGCCAAGCAAAAAGACCTTGTGTACAAACAGCCCCAACAAAACAAACAGGGCCGTGAGCGCCCCGGCAACCAGCCGAACCTGCCGGTCGAGCGTGGGGGATGTTTCGCCTGTTTTGGGCAGGGCCTGCCCAACAGTGGCAAAGCCCGCTTCTTTGCAGGCCGCAAGGCCGCCTTCAATCACGGTTATGTCGGCGAATCCGGCTTCGGCAAATTTGGCTGCCGCCGTCTGCGCACGTTTGCCGCTGGCGCATAGAGTGTAGATGGGGGTGTCTGGCAGGGCCCCGCTACGCAGGGCGACCATGTGTGGATCAAGCTCCGTTACCGGGGCCAGTGTTGCCGGGAGTGCAAGGCGTTTTTCTGCAAATTCCATGGGGGAGCGCACGTCTACAATGAGGGCCTGCTTGAGGTCTTTTTGCCGCAGGGCTTGCGCGCTGATGCTCTTAACAGATGTCATCATTGGCCTCCTTCGGGGGATAGCCACCGGTTGGAAGGGTATGAAGATCGGTCATCTCGTTTATATTTACTTGCCACAGTTTAAGCTGCTTGTGTGTATGATACCGCACTGATTTTAAACTGCAAAGCGGTAATGACCATGATAAAAAATGTACAAATTGCTGATTTTGGCAGCCATTGTGCATGGTATGCCTATGGCATGGATAAATGATCACGTACTAAACTACTCAATATTTTTCATGTGTAAAATATTGAGCTTGGCAGTTTTACAGCTTTTGCTGTGTAACTGATCAACTCTACATATAATATGTAGCGATATTGTTTTGGGAAGGGCAAAAGGGGGATTAAAAAATATCAAAACCGGATTTAGCAAAGGCATGTCTTAAAAGGGTATGCGTCAGGATCAACAGAGTGTGCAAGGATGTCAGGCCGGATTGCAAAGAAGTTGCCCCAGCACAGAAAACAGCCGGGGAACAACAATGGGCTTTTCCAAAAACTCGTCCATACCAGACTCAAAGGCCTTTTGTATTTCGTCGGAAAAAACATTGGCGGAAAGGGCAACGATGGGCGTCTGCCAATTAAATTCCCTAATGGTTCTGGTTGCTTGATATCCATCCATCACCGGCATGCGAATGTCCATCAGGATAATGTCGTACGTATTGTTTTTGGCCTTTTCCACGCCTTCGCTACCGTTGTATGCCAGATCACACAACAGGCCTTCGCTTTCAAGCATCTCTTTTACTATTTCGCTGTTTATGGCGTTGTCTTCGCAGATGAGGACTCTTTTTCCCTTAAGTGCAGTCAGGTCTGTTTGCTTGTTGTTTTTTTGATAAAAAGCTGTAACAGCAGCATTTGCGGCCTTTTTGTGAGGCAGTGTCACAGTAAACGTGGTGCCCTGCCCAGGCGAGGATTGGCAGTTGATATCACCCCCCAGAACTTCAACCAGCTTTTTTACAATTGCCAGCCCAAGCCCGCTGCCAGTGCTGATTGTGTGCTTTTCCTGGGTAAAAGGCGCATACATAGTGGCCTGAAATTCCTTGCTGATTCCAGGGCCGTTGTCAGAAATGGTATGTGTCACAGTGATTTCGTCTGTATTTTCACCGCTGATCTCATTGCGCCAGATGATCGTGCCGCCAGCCTGTGTGTATTTAACGGCGTTGTTCAAAAGGTTAACTATGATTTGCTGCACTTTGCGAGTATCAATCTGCGCATGACAGCCTGCGGATGTGCAGTTGAAGTGCGTTATAAATTTGATGTTTTTTGCTTCTGCCTGTGGGCGAATGATAGATTCAATGTTTTTTGCGCTTTCAGCACCGGTGCAGATGGTCGGTATAATATCAATGTTGCCTGTAGACAGCTTTTGCAGATCAAGAATGTCTGCCAGGATGGCAAGAAGGAAATTTGAACAGGACTTGATGGTGGTAAAGGCCTTGATGAGGTCTGGATCCTGATATTTTTTCAGCTCAAGGTCTGAAAATCCCACAATTGTTGTAAGGGGCGTGCGCATGTCGTGGCTCATGCGTAAAAGAAAATCCGACTTGGCATGATTGGCTTGCCGCTCTTTGCTCAGCGCCATATTCAGCTTGCTATTGAGTTCTACCACCGCATCACGCAGCCGGACTTCACTTGTGACGTCTTCAAAACTGCCTACAAGGCCAACTATCTTTCCGTCTTCCTTAAGGGGGCTTTTGCTGGCGACTATGTGGCGGTTTTCGCCTTTGCAAAAACACATGCCGGGTACTCGGGTTGTACTCTCGCCCTGTAAAACGCGTATTTCATCGTTTTTGTACGGGTCAGGGTCGCTATGCCAGCCCATGTCCTCGTCGTTTTTGCCCTGCAGCACCTGCTCGGACTCAAAGCCGTAATATTCCAGAAAGGCCTTGTTTACGCCAATAAAACGCCGTTCTGCGTCTTTCCAAAAAATTGCGGCCTGGGTGGTATCCAAAATTTTTTGCAACAGTATCTGGCTTTGCCGGTTGTGCGCTTCTTTCTGTTTTTCTGAAGAAATATCAATAAAAACAATTTGCAGGATTTTTTGCGGAATAACCCAAGATGCACTCGCGCGAATCCACTTGATCTGTTCCCCAGGGGGGAAGAGCCTACACTCTAGCGGCTGTACTGCATTGCCAGATATAAATTGCGTGAGCATTTGTTCCAGGTTTTGCGCGTCATCCTCATGAACATGCATAATTT
>QKDT01000209.1 GCA_003251995.1 Desulfovibrio desulfuricans | reverse complement strand
ATCCATGACGAACCTCGTGGGGCGTTTTTCAAGGTGTGACCTTGGCAGTGGAGGCCCAATGGCCCTGATATCCTCTGTTGGGCGCTGTGGGCGCTCAGTCTTATTTTTGCGCTACGGCGCGTTCAAGCATATCGGCCCAGTGGTGCAGGATGAAAATATGGGCCTCTTGAATGCGGGCCGTAACATCGTGAGGAACGATAACCGCCATGTCTGCGAGCGATTCAAGCTTGCCACCATCGCGCCCCAGCAGGGCTATGCTGGCGATGCCCTGAGCGCGGGCCTCGTTAACGGCGGTGATGATATTGGCGGAGTTGCCAGAGGTAGATATGCCCACAAACACGTCGCCGGGGCGGGCGAGGGCTTCTACCTGACGGGAAAAAACATCGTTGAAACCGTAGTCGTTGCCAATGGCTGTGAGATTTGAAGTGTCGGTGGTCAGTGCAATGCAGGCCAAGGCCTTGCGGTTGCACTGAAAGCGCCCCACAAGTTCAGCGGCAAAATGCTGGGCATCTGCTGCCGAGCCGCCGTTGCCGGCAATAAGCACCTTGCCGCCAGCCCCAAGGGCTGCTCCCAGCCGTTCCGCCGCCGCTTCCACCGCAGGGCGCACTGTCTGCAATACGCTGAAAAGCTCCAGATGGGCGGAGAGTGACGCGTCAAAAAGCGAATTGGTCATGGCCTGGCCTTGCTGCACAGTTTGTTCCTCCTCTGTCGGGGAGGCGGTGTTGAAAACATTGTTTAAGCCTAGCAAGGGCGTGAGCAAAAGAAAAGAGTTGACCGTTCACGCTTGCAGCCCCGGAGCGCATGCCGTACATGCAGGGGAGGAGGCATTATGAGCACATTCAAAGAGCAGTGGACGCAACTGCTGGCCCCCAACCGCAAAACCAGCGCGGGCATAAAGCTCGACCTGCTGGACGCGGTGCGTAATCCCTTTTTGGTGGATTACGACCGCATTATCTTTTCCAGCTCCTTTCGCAGACTGGCGCGAAAAACTCAGGTTCACCCGTTGGTACGCAACGATCATATCCATAACCGCCTTACGCATTCGCTTGAGGTAAGCTGCGTTGGGCGCTCCCTTGGGCTTGGCGTGGGCGATGCCCTGCGCAAGCTTGGGGATTTGCCCGAGGGCTGCACCCCCGATCACCTGGGGCAGATCATCCAGGCCGCCTGCCTGGCCCATGATATTGGCAATCCGCCCTTTGGGCATGCGGGCGAGGAGGCCATCCGCGACTGGTTCAAGGATTCTGCCAATAAAGAACAATACTTCAAAAATCTGTTGCCCGCAGAATGGGCTGACTTTACGGCTTTTGACGGCAACGCGCAGGGGTTCCGCGTTATCAACGCGCTTGAAAACAACAAGGATAAGGGCGGTTTTCGACTGACATTCCCTGTTGTTGCCGCATTGGTAAAATACCCCCGTTCCGCCTATGAGGCGCAAGGCCACGGCAAGAGCAAGTTCAATTTCTATACGGCGGAGCGGGACCTGTTTGGCGAAATATTTGGCGCGCTGGGTCTGGCGGAAGGTGCAGGCTGGCGCAGGCATCCGCTTTCGTATCTGCTGGAAGCTGCGGATGACATCTGCTACCGCATCATTGACATGGAAGACGCGCGCGAGCTGCGCATCATCAGCTATGCCGATTTTAAGGCCGCAATGACGCCTCTGCTTGATGCAAACTGCCTGGACGACCCTCGCCTTGATTCCATGGATTCAGACCGCAGGCGTACAAGCATGTTGCGCACCACCGCCATGGGGCGGATGATCCCTTCCATCACGCAGACGTTCATGGATAATTATGAAGCCATTATGGAAGGGCGGCTTGAGGGCTGCCTGCTGAACCACGCCCGCGAAGACGTGGCAGGGTTCATGCGCGAGGCAGGGCGGGTTTTTAACAGCAAGATAATGAACAATCCGCAAAAAACGGCACTGGAAATAGGCACCTACACGCTCTATCGCCGTTTGCTCGATGTGTTTATTCCCGCCTGCTTCAATTTTACCAAGGGCAATGCCATGAGCTATCAAGAGACACGCGCCCTTACGCTCATGGGGGCAAATGCTCCAAGTAAGAATGAAAGCCTGTATATGGCCTATCTGCGCGTGCTGGATTTTGTGTCTGGCATGACAGATGATTACGCCGCGTTTATTTCGCAGCAGTTTTCCGGCACCGCGGGGCGCTGATACGGCTGCGGCGCAGCAGATAAACAGCAGGGATGCTGCCTGATTGAGGATGCCGCGCATCGCGTGCCAGAGGCAAGCAGTGCGCGGCATCTTTCGCCGAACCTGGCTATGCAGGTTGTCAGGTGCGCCCTTGTTAAAGGGCTATGGCGGCATTCATAAACTGCCCGTGTGGTGCCTGTGGCAACATGAGGCGCTCGTTGGCGGCCCATTGGCGGTCGTGCGCAAGGGCATCAAGCGTCAGATCACGCAGTTGTTCATAGCACTCCACCAGCGAATACCTGTCGGTATCAATGATGGAATGCGGGCAGTGAGGTTCATCAAAAGCATCAAAAACTGAATCCAGCGCCGACAAATCGCCACGTTCCGCCCGTGCGTACAAGCCCTTAGTGTCACGCTGCAAAAGGGTTTGCAGTGAGCAGCGCACCCATACCTCGTGGTAGCGGGGTAGCATATCCCTGTTGCTCTGGCGCATGCTCTCGTATGGCGTAGCGGCGGCTACCACGCAAATTTTCCCCATAGATTGCATTTGCAGCGCGTAATCGCGCAGTGCATTGGTATTGCGCACGCGTTCATCTGGCGTGGTGGCTGCCAGTCCGTTACTGCGGCAAAAGGTGTCGGCGTCGATAAATTCAGCGTCAAAGCCTTGCCCATCAAGATACAGGCGCAGCAGGGAACCAAGGGTGGTTTTTCCACTGCCGGAAAGTCCCATCAACCAGATTGTCGGCGTCATGCTATCCTCGCTTGCTTGCAGTACGGTTTGGGGCGGATCAAACCTGTGACAGCACATGCAATTTTTTGACCAAAATTAAATTTTTTAGTTAATTTCTAATGTTAAGAATTTTCAATAATTAGGATGCGGCAATTTTGACAGTGTGCCCGGTCTTGTACATGAGCGGGAGGTGACTGCCTGTGATTATTGGGGCCGATATCGCGGTGCGAAATTCAGGTTAATACGTGGCAACGCAGCGTTCGATCACTCGCCGTCAAGCTGGGAAATTCAACGGGCATTTTTCGTGGGTACAGGATGAACGACTTTTTCAACCCTCGCGGGTCACGCGAGTCTGCGGCGGCATGTTGCCCACGGGGCTTGGGCGGCCTGCGGCACTCATGCGCGAAGTGAGGAAGAAACGGAGCTGTGCGGGATTCGGTTGCGAAGAAGGGCGTGATAGTCCACGGGGTGCCTGCCGTTGAGCGGATCTGGCCCGTTTTCTGTGGTGTAGTGGCGTCTTCGGGAGAGAGTTGCGCTGCGGGGTCGGAGCGTCTTTGAGGCGTGCTTCAGAATAGTAAAAAGGGAGATCAGCGAACTGATCTCCCTTGGTACTTCTGGCGGAGCGGAAGGGACTCGAACCCTCGGCCTCCGGCGTGACAGGCCGGCGTTATAACCGACTTAACTACCGCTCCGTATTTGGGAATGGTGGGCAGTACAGGACTTGAACCTGTGGCCCCCTCCGTGTGAAGGCGGTGCTCTACAAGCTGAGCTAGCTGCCCCCCCGGCGAAGATGAGTTCTACGCAAACACCACTTCAGAGTCAAGCAAAAAAAATG
>QKDT01000157.1 GCA_003251995.1 Desulfovibrio desulfuricans | reverse complement strand
ACAGTTTTTTAACGTATAGTCGCAGATATATTTTAGAGGGTACATCTGGGTGAGGTCAGAGCTGCAACGGTTCCCGCCCATGGTTGCCCCCGATGAAGGAGTGTTGCAATGGATGTTTACCGCGCAAGGACAGCAGGCTTTTGCATGGGCGTGAGCCTGGCCCTGCAAAAACTCAACACTGCGCTGGAACGCAAAGGGACCAACCCCGAGGCGGCCCGCATCTGCACCCTTGGCCCCATCATCCACAATCCGCAGGTGCTGGCAGAATATGAATCACGCGGCGTTGTCTGCGTCAAAGAAGCCTCGCAACTGCACGCGGGAGATGTGGCGGTTATCCGTGCGCACGGCATCACACGCCAGGTGGAAGAACAGGTCAAGCAAAGCGGCGCGGACATTGTGGACGCCACCTGCCCCAAGGTCAAAAAAGCGCAGCTTTCCATCGGGCGCGCAACCGCTGAGGGTGCCACCCTGCTGCTTTTTGGCGAGGCAGACCACCCTGAAGTGCGCGGGCTTGTTTCGTACGCCTGCGGCCCGGCCCATGTTTTCGGCAGCGCGGCAGAACTTGAATCACTGCACCTGGCGGAAAATCAGCCCTATGTGCTGGCCTCGCAAACCACGCAGGATCGTCAGATATTTCAAGAAATTGTAGCAGATTTGCGCAAGCGCATTGCCAACCTTGTGGTGCTTTCCACCATTTGCGACGCTACCCGCGAGCGGCAGGAGGAGGCCCGCAACATTGCCTCCAATGTAGATGTCATGGTAATCATAGGTGGAAGGCAAAGCGGCAATACCCGCAGACTAGCCGATGTAGCGGCCCTGAACGGCATTGATACCTACCTTGTAGAGCGTGTCGAAGAGCTGGACGCAGAAAAATTTTCGCAAAAAAATCGTGCAGGTCTAACGGCTGGCGCATCTACGCCGAAAAGCCTCATTGACGCGGCTCATTTGTGGCTGCAGTCGCTTTAATCCCGTTTGCTCCTGAAGCGGTACATTCTGGAGGCAGCATGGCCCAGACCAATATCCTGTTGGAAGCCGGCACCAACGAGCTGGAAGTGGTTGAATTCTATCTTGAAGAGTTCACCCCTCCGTCTGCCGACGCGCCGCAGCTCGACGAAAACGGCGAACCCGTTCCAGCCAAGCCCTATCGCGGCTATTATGGCGTCAACGTAGCCAAGGTACTCGAAATCATCCGCATGCCCAAGGTGACGGCACTGCCAGAAGTGCAACACCCAAGCGTGCTGGGTGCGTTTAACCTGCGCTCGCGTATCATACCCCTTGTAGATCTGGCTATGTGGCTGGGCAAGACCCATCCCGCAGAAGAAGAGCAGCCCAAAACCATTGTGACGGAGTTCAACAACGTCACAACGGCCTTTATGGTTTCCGGCGTCAACCGCATCCATCGCATCAGTTGGGAGCAGGTGGAACCGCCGAACAAATATGTGGCTGCCGTTTCCAACAACACCGTCATTGGCGTTGTCAAACTTGAGGATCGCATCATCTTTTTGCTCGACCTTGAAAAGGTGGTTGCCAACCTCAACCCCAAGCTGGGCCTCAGGCTGGACGATCTTGGCGAAGATTGGACAAACGAAGGCTACCGCGCTCTGGTTGCAGACGATTCTGCCCTGATCCGCGAGATGCAGCGAGACCTGCTGGAAAAGGCGGGCTTTACGGTTGAGGTTGTATCCAACGGTCGTGCGGCCTGGGAACGTCTGATGGACTTCAAGAAGAGCGCCGAAGAAAACAACCGCCCCCTCACCGACTTTGTGCATGTTGTTGTTTCGGACATCGAAATGCCGGTCATGGACGGACTTAATCTTACCTTGCGCATCAAGGAAGACTCCCTGCTCAAAAAACTGCCGGTGCTGCTCTTCTCTTCCCTCATAACGGATAAACTGCGCCACAAGGGCGTGAGCGTGGGGGCGGACGACCAGATTTCCAAGCCCGAAGTTACCCAGCTTGCCCAACGGGCCATGGCCCTCATCAAAGCCAGGGAACACGGCGAAGTATAGCCCCCTGCGCTACGATACCGTTTTTCAACGAGCCCCCTTGCACAAAGGGGGCTCGTTTACGTTTCAGGGCTGGTGCTGTTTGCAAAGGCGCGTGCCAGCGTGTAAACTTGGCACAAGACCACCAAGGAGCAGTTATGGCAGTAGTGCTGGGTACGGCTGGACACATAGATCACGGTAAAACTTCGCTGGTACGGGCGCTTACGGGCATCGACTGCGACCGTTTGCAAGAAGAAAAACGCCGGGGCATTACCATTGAGCTTGGCTTCGCCTGGGTGGATCTGCCCGGCGGCGAGAGGCTGGGCATTGTGGACGTGCCAGGCCATGAACGTTTTGTCAAAAACATGGTGGCTGGCGCTGCGGGCGTGGACTTTGTCATGCTGGTCATTGCGGCGGACGAAGGCATCATGCCCCAAACGCGGGAACACCTTGAAATATGCTCTCTGCTGGGCATCCGCACCGGGCTTGTGGCTCTCACCAAAACAGACATGGTGGATGCCGACTGGCTGGAAATGGTGCAGGAGGAAGTGCGCGGTTTTTTGCAAGGCACCTTCCTTGAAGACGCCCCCATCTTTCCTGTTTCCGCCACCACGGGCGACGGCGTGGACACCCTGCGCAACCACCTTGCCCGCATGGCTGCCGAGCTGCCCGCCCAAAGGCGCAGCGATATTTTTCGCCTACCGGTGGACCGCGTATTCAGCATGAAGGGGCACGGCACCGTAGTGACCGGCACGGTCATTTCCGGCGTATGCAACCTTGGTGACGAACTGCGCTTTATGCCGCCAGATCTGCCCACGCGCGCCCGCGGGCTGCAACGCCACAGCAAGGCCGCGGAATCCGTACAGCCAGGGCAACGTTGCGCCGTCAACGTGCAAGGGCTTGATGTGGATGAAATCGAGCGCGGCTTTGTGCTGGCCCGCCCTGGTGAACTGTTTCCCTCAAACCGCTGGCTGGTCAGGCTTACCTGCCTTTCATCCGCCCCCCGGGCCATGCGCCAGAGGGTAGAAATCCATTTTCACCATGGCACGCGTGAATGCGCTGCCAGAGTGGTCTTTCGCGACAGGGACAAATTGGCCCCCGGTGAAACCGCGCTGGCGGAACTGCGCTTCAAGGAACCCATGGTGGGCGTGTTTGGCGACCACTGCGTACTGCGCGCATACTCCCCATTGCGCACGGTTGCGGGCGGGCTGCTGGTCAGCCCTCTGCCGCCAGAGCTGCGCGCCAAAGATCCAGAACTTGCTGACAAACTGCGGATGTTGCAGGAGCTGCCCGATCTGCGCGACGCGGCTGACGCCAGCGGCGGCGGCAAAGCAGAGGCCAAGGCCCGTGATGAAGCACGGGCGGCGCTGGTGCGTGGCGCGCTGACCTTGCGCGGCAGCGACGGCGCTGACGAGGCCCGTCTGCGCGCGCTGACAGGGCTTGCCCGAGCCGCTGTGGAAGCGACCCTGCAACTGCTCTCAGCCCGCGGCGATGCAATTTGCTGGGATAAGGAAAACCGCTGCTGGATAAGTAAACTTCCCTTTGAAAAGATGCTTGTGGCCTGCCTTGCGCGTGGTGCCGACCTGCACCGACGTGAGCCCCTCAAGCCCGGCTTTACGCGCGGCGCTCTGTGTACGGGCTGGAGCCGCAACCTGCCACCCAAGCTCGTGCAAAAGGTACTGGATCAGGCCCTCAAACAGGGAGAGCTGGTCACTGAAGGCGAGGGTTTGCGTCTGCAATCGCATACGGTAA
>QKDT01000421.1 GCA_003251995.1 Desulfovibrio desulfuricans | reverse complement strand
GGAGGCGGGCGGAAAAGAGGAGAGAAGCTGTTCCATGCGCGCGCGCAGCAATTGCCCGTCTGGGCATACGAGAAAACTGAATCCTGGATGTGCGGCGCTCATGAGTATCCGTGGGGCTTAAATTGCTAAAATTTTTTCTATTCTGACGTTGGGCAATGAAATACGGCCCGCTCAAAATGGCAGCTTGTGGTGATGACCACGTTCAAGTGTATTGATATCCAAGCTTTTTTCTAGCCAGCGCTGCCAACACGTTCAGTATATGTATAAAAGGGATAGCGGGGAAGGGGTAACAGAAAGAAGGGGCGTTTTTTCATCTGCGAAAAAACGCCCCTTCCAAGTATAACGACAAGTCTGGCTTTGTTATTTGTGATCGCCCTAGTTGGCGACAATATTGACCAGTTTGCCGGGTACCACCACCACCTTGCGCACGGTCAGCCCGTCGAGGTGGCGCTGCACAGAGGAATCAGCCAACGCGGCCTGTTCCATGGCGGCTTTATCCGCAGCGGCGGGAATCTGCACCGTGCCACGCAGCTTGCCGTTGACCTGAAGGGCCACTGTGAGCATGTCCTGCACGGTGGCGGCTTCGTCCCACTGGGGCAGAAGCTCGAAAGCAAGCTGGGTGCCATGCCCAAGATGCTCCCACAGTTCTTCGCAAACATGGGGCGTGATGGGCGAAAGCAGCGTAAGCACAGAAGCCATGGCTGACGAGAACACGCGGCGGTCGCCTTCGCTTGTGCCGAGCTTCTCGCGCGAAAGGTACATGGCGTTGACCAGTTCCATAACAGCGGCAATGGCGGTGTTAAACTGGAAGCGGTCGCCCATGTCTTCGCCGCATTTCTTGACCGTGAGGTGTTCACGGCGGCGCAGGTCGCGGGCTTCTTCGCTCTGGGCGTCCTCAGCCGTAGCCTGACAGGCCTTGATGGGCAGCAGGCGGTCTTTTTCTTCTTCAAAAAGACGCCATACACGACCGATAAAGCGCGAGGCTCCTTCGATGCCAGAATCAGACCAGTCAAAGTCGCGCTCGGCGGGAGCGGCAAACAGACAGAACAGCCGCACAGTATCCGCGCCGTACTTGGCTATCATGTCTGAGGGGGCAACCACATTGCCCTTGGATTTGGACATTTTGCTGCCGTCTTTCAGCACCATTCCCTGAGTGAGCAGGTTGGCAAAAGGTTCGTTGATCTCGGGCGGGAAAAAGCCCATGTCGCGCAGCACCTTGGTGAAAAAGCGCGAATAGAGCAGGTGCAGGATGGCGTGTTCCACACCGCCGATGTACTGGTCAACGGGCAGCCAGTATTTGAGGGCCTCCGCATCAAAGGGGGCCTCCGTATTGCGGGCGCTGGTGTAGCGGGCGAAATACCACGAAGATTCCACAAAGGTATCCATGGTATCTGTTTCGCGCCGGGCGGTACCGCCACATTTGGGGCAGACGCACGAGGCGAAGCCAGGGGTTTCCGACAGGGGAGAGCGCCCGTCTTCGCGGACTTTAGCGTCCAGGGGCAGCAGCACGGGCAGGTTTTCTTCCTTTTCAGGCACCACACCGCACTTGTCGCAATAGATTATGGGAATAGGTGCGCCCCAGTAGCGCTGGCGTGAAATATTCCAGTCGCGCAGACGAAACTGCGTGGTGGCCTTGCCTTTACCTTCTTTTTCCAGCGCTTGCGCCACGGCTTTTTTGCCGTCATCGTTGGCGGTGCCGTCAAAGGGGCCGGAGTTGACCATGAAACCTTCAGCCGTGTAGGCCTCGGTCATGGTTTCAGGGGCAATCTGTTCATCCTTGGGGCTGATGACCACACGCACGGGCAGGTCGTATTTGCGGGCAAATTCAAAGTCGCGCTGGTCGTGAGCGGGAACGCCCATGACCGCGCCGGTGCCGTAATCGGCAAGAACGAAGTTGCCCAGCCACAGCGGCACGGGCTGCCCGGTGAAGGGATGCACCGCGTACGCGCCAGTGAAGATGCCTTCTTTTTCCAGAGAGTCAGACTGACGGTCGATGCGGTCCATATTGCGGATACGATCCACAAAGGCGCGCACTTCATCAGCTTTTTCATAGCCTTCAATGAGTTTTTCCACCAGCGGATGCTCGGGGGCCAGCGTCATGAAGGTCACACCAAAAAGCGTGTCGGGGCGCGTGGTGAACACGTCTATGCCCGTGACGCCTTCGGCATTCAAAGCGACGTTTTCCAGCCCAAAGGTAATAGCCGCGCCGGTGGATTTGCCAATCCAGTTGCGCTGCATGGCGATAACCCGGTCGGGCCAGTCACCTTCGAGGGTTTGCAGATCTTGCAGCAGTTCGTCGCCGTAGGCGGTGATCTTAAGGAACCACTGGGTCAGATCTTTCTGCTCCACGCGGCTGTCGCAACGCCAGCAAAGGCCATCAATGACCTGCTCATTGGCAAGTACCGTATGGCACGAGGGGCACCAGTTCTGCGCGGCCTTTTTGCGGTAAACCAGGCCTTTATCCAGCAGACGCAAAAAGAACATCTGCTCCCAACGATAATATTCGGGGCGGCAGGTGGCGATTTCGCGATCCCAGTCATAGGAGTAGCCCAGACGTTTCTGCTGCGCCCGCATATTGTCTATATTGGCGTAGGTCCACTTGGCGGGGTGGGTATTATTTTTGATAGCCGCGTTTTCCGCAGGTAGGCCAAAGGCGTCCCAGCCCATGGGGTGCAGCACGTTGAAGCCCTGCATGCGCTTGCTGCGCGCCACCACATCGCCAATGGCGTAGTTGCGCACATGGCCCATGTGGATATTTCCCGAAGGATAGGGAAACATTTCAAGCACATAATACTTGGGCTTGTTGCTCTTGTGAGTGCAGGCAAAGGCGTTTTCGGCCTGCCAGCGAGCCTGCCACTTTTCTTCGATAGCTTGCGGATTGTAGCGTTCGTGCGTCATGGGGCTTTACCGGATTTACTCTGATATGGTTGAAGGATCGGCAGCGGGCCGGGAAATTCCGCCGGTTTCCAGAGCTTTAGCCACGGCGTCAAGTATGCCGTTGATAAAGCTTTTGGCGTTGCCTTCGCCAAACTGACGGCTGAGCTCCAGCGCCTCGTTGATGGCAACCTTGGGCGGTACGTCAGTGCGGTACATGATTTCAAAAACGGCAAGGCGCAGCAGGGTCAGCTCAACGCGACCCATGCGGTCTACGCGCCAGTTGCGCGAAAAACTGGTGATGGACGCGTCCAGCTCATCGCTTTTGCTCCACACGCCTTCCACCAGTTCCCAGGCAAAGCCCGAGGGCTGGCTGGGCGGTTCCTGACCTTCCCAACGTGCAAGATAGTCAGGAGAAACGCGAAAAAAGCGACGCAGTTCATCAATATCATTGGCAGGGGTGAAGGAAAGGCCGTACAGAACCTGAAAGGCCAGTTCGCGTTCGCCGCGCCGGGTGGCTGATTTGGCTTTTGCCATGGGTTACAACTGCTCCATAACGCGGATGGTTTCCAGCATGGCAGCGGCAGCTTCCACGCCCTTGTTGCCGCCCTTGGAACCGGCGCGTTCAATGGCCTGTTCAATGGTGTCGCAAGTCAGCAGGCCAAAGCCGATGGGCACGCCAGAATGCATCATGGCCTGCGCAATGCCCTTGCTGGCTTCGGCGCACACGTAGTCAAAGTGGGGCGTGCCGCCACGAATAACCGCGCCAAGAGCAAGAACGCCATCAAATTTGCCAGAATCGACCAGCTTTTGACACACCAGCGGCATTTCAAATGCGCCGGGAATGCGTACGATGGTGATATTGCCGGTATCAAGGCCGTG
>QKDT01000273.1 GCA_003251995.1 Desulfovibrio desulfuricans | reverse complement strand
GGGCGTCATACGCTTTGGCCTGTCAGCCAGATACAGAAAACCCCGCCATTGAGGCGGGGTTTTTGCGTCACATATGTAAGGCAGAATGTTTGTTACTGAACAGTATCTGTCATGGACGGGGGCAGAGTGATCTCCGTCATGTTGAGGTAGAAGGGCAACATGATGGCAATCGCCAGCACCAGAGCTGCCAGCAAGGTGATTTTATGGCGCATGGGTGTTGCGCTGCGGGCCACAAAGGTCCAGAGCAGGGCCGGCGCAAGCCAGAGCAGCAATTCCGCGCTTTCTATAATGGCGTCGGTGGCGGTGAAGGTATTGTTTTGCCATGCATGCTGCACATCAAACACAGAGGATGCCAGCAGAATTACCCAGAAAACCGCCCATGCGTTGCGCGCCCATGTGGCGCACCAGGGAAGCATTGTATTGTAATGGTCGCGACCAAAGTCATCGTATTTACGGCGCAGCACAAGCCAGAAGGCCCCCATGCCGCCCGCAACAGCCAGCATCAGGGGCAGCGACCAGAACAGGGCGCACCAGAAGGGCGTTCCGAAACCGGGAACATAGATGTGCCCCAGCGTCAGCATATCCGCATCGGGCCGGGCCAGCGCCGTGAGCAGACGCGCCGCAGCCAGCGATGCCACAGCGGCTATGATGCCCTGAATACCGCTGACAACACCCATGCCCACATGCAGCATGGGCAGCTTGAGCAGGAACTTCCACAGGGCAAAGTACAGGCTGTTGATCAGCACCGCCAGACCAAGCATGATCCAGCTCATTTCAACCATAAAATCCGAAATGGAGTCGGGCGTATAGGAATCTTGCGAAAAAAAGAGCCAGACCCTGCCGCAGATCAGCAATGTCCAGCCAAGAAGCAAAGAAAGCAGCGCCAGTTGGCGTGCGCATTTTTCATACGAAGTGCGTTTGCGTGTAACTGCCAGCGCCCGCGCGCTGGCAGACATAAACCCCAGGCCTGCAAAGGCCAGCAGACCCGCCAGCGGCAGGGCAATGCTCAGGGCTTCAAAAACCATGCTCGCCATGGGAAAGGACTGTCCAAGATGCCGCAACGCGTCCATCCATGTTGTCAGGGCCGCTGCCATTTCCTGGAAAAAATTCATCAGGCTTCGCCTCCGGTATGGCTTAACGCCGGGCAGAAACTGTTTTGCGCGATTGTTGGTGTTTGGCCTGCCGGGTGAGCCGGCGGCATATGCATCCACACCGCAAAGACCGACAAATCGCGTTTGCAACTGGGGGCATGGAATATCGTCAGGCTGCGTAACAGCCTTTTTAATGCAGGTGAGCCCCGGTTGTCCGTATTTATGATGCTGTACTAGCGTGAGCAAGCCTGTTCTTGCCTGAAAAACGCTGCCGCTGCAAGAGTTCTTGAAATATAGCCGATGTTGAGGCACAAGAAAGATTGCCAGATTGATCGGCTTGTGCGTTTGCAGCCAGGGCAACTCTTGCAGAAGGCGGCGGGCGGGACGATCTTGCTGGAATCATTTTGATGGGCGTCTATTGCGGATTTTTGACGCATTGAGATATTTCAACGCAAGAAAGCTCTTGTGCTGGAGATTGGGATGAAAACACTGATTGTTGTACCGTTGGCCTGTATTGCCTTGGCGGCGGGGTGCGCATCTTCCGAAAAAATGCGTCAGGTGGAATCGACCAGCGAAACCAACCAGAAGCTCATGCGCGAAACCGACCAGCGCCTGCGCACCCTGGAGCAGAGCGTTAACACGCTTGATACTCAGGTTGCCCAGCTCAACAACAGGGTTTACGAGGTGCGCACCCGCAGCGGACAAAAAACCGGCATGACAGTGGTGCCCATTATCCCTCCGCAGCCGCACAAGAGCGCCCAGGCTACGCCCGCTCAACCTGCTGATACGCTGCTTACTCCACATGGCCCAACGGCGGCAAACAGTGCGGAACCTTCCAGTGCCGCCGCAGCTAAACCTGCTGCCAAGGCCGAGCCTGCAAATTCCGCTTCGCCAAAATTTCGTGTGATTGACCCTGCCGCCACCATAAAACCCATACCTGCCGCCGCCCCTCGCAATGCAGACAAGGCGGATGCGGAGCCTGCCTCCAGAGTGCCAGCAGCAAAAGCCCCGGCACAGCCTAGCCCGGCAGAAAAATCACAGGGCGCTCCCAAGGATGCAGCAAAATCTTCTGCTGCGGCATTTGCGTTGCCGCCCGAGGCCGCGTCACCCCCTGCGCCCTCCGCTGCTGCCAGAAGCGCGGCGGTTCAGCCCATGCTGCCGCCTGTTGCCGCTGCCGGGGGCAATACCGATGTGCCTGTGCCAGTGGTGCCGCAGTCAGATTTGGCCCTGCCGCCCGAGCATCCAGGCTTGGGTCTGCCGCCCATGGCAGGTGATGCAGCCGCGCCCGCCGCAAAAAATGGTGCTAAGGGTAAGGCTGAGGCTCCCAAAAAAGCAGCGGCTTCAGCCCCTGCCCCTGCCGCAGCTTCGGCTGCGAGTGCCGCTGCCGCGCCCACAGCCATCCCCAAGAGCGGCAAGGGTGAGGATGCCGCCTACAAGGCCGCCGTGAAGCCAGCCCTGGCGGGTCGTTCTGCGGATAGCATCAGTCGTTTTCAAACATTTTTGCAGGAATATCCTCAGGGGCGTTATGCCGCCAATGCGGAGTACTGGATTGGCGAAGGCTTGTATTCTCAGGGCAAGTACAAGGAAGCCCTGGCCCAGTTTGAAAAGGTCAACAGCCAGTGGCCCCGCCATCATAAAAATGCCGATGCCTTGCTTAAAACCGGCATGACCCTGAGCCGTATGGGCGACAAGGCCGGTGCTGCGCAGGCCTATAAAAAGGTGCTTTCGCAGTTTCCCAAATCTGAAGCGGCGGGTATTGTCCGTGCCCGTGGTTTGGCGCGGTAGAATGGGCTGGGCTGAGGCGTCAGGCCAGGCAGCGGTGGCGGCATGACGCAGCAGGATAAATCTTGGGCTGCCATGGACGAGGCCACCCGCAAGGAATATTGGGCCAGCCTTGCCTTGCGGCATTGCCGCGGGTTGGGCGCTCGCTCGGCTGCGCGCCTGCTGCGCTACTTTGGCTCGGCCTACAGCGCCGTGCAATCGCGTGAGCAGTGGGGCGAGGCTGGCGTTAGCAAGGGGCAGGACGCCGAGCTGGCTACAGGTTCGTGGCGGGTAACCGCCAAGGATGAGTGGGATCGTGCCCGCGCACTTTCCGCATCCATAGTTCTTTGGACAGATCCGCTATACCCACCATTGCTGCGTTCCATCATCGATGCCCCTGTGCTGCTGTATTGCCGGGGTGATCTTTCTTTGCTTCAATCGCCGGGTTTTGCCGTTGTTGGCTCACGCAAGGCCACCCGTCACGGCAGGTCTGTTGCCGAATACATGGCGCGCTGCCTTTCGGCCTGCGGGGTCGCCATTGTTTCTGGCATGGCGCTGGGCATAGACAGGGTGGCACATGAGGCGGCCCTTGCGCGTGTTGGTCGCAGCATTGGTGTGCTGGGTACAGGCATTGATGTTCTGTATCCCACCAATAACATGACTGTTTTTGATGCTATGGAGCGTCATGGGCTGCTGGTTTCAGAATTTGCGCCAGGCACAATACCGCACGCGGGCAATTTTCCCATTCGCAATCGCATCATCAGTGGGCTTTCTCTAGGGGTGCTGGTGGTGGAAGCCGCCCAGCGTTCGGGCAGCCTCATTACGGCTCGTCTTGCGCTGGAGCAAAACCGCGAAGTGTACGCGGTGCCGGGGCCAGCCTTGGACGCCCATTGTCTTGGCTGTCAGG
>QKDT01000207.1 GCA_003251995.1 Desulfovibrio desulfuricans | reverse complement strand
GCGGCATTTCCAGATAATAAAGTTGGAACCCATAATGGGCCGGAGCGTGGCTTTGAAGTAGCCAAGCTGATAGGGCATCTTGATTTCAAGCGCGCCCGCAGGGCAGGCCTTGATGCAGGACATACAATCCCAGCAGTCGCGGGCGGCCCGCAGGTAGGCCTTGCCCGTGGCGGCGTTCAGGGCCATGAGGTCGCCGGGGCATACTTCTTCGCAATGGGTTTCTTCGCGCCCGTTGCAGCCGTTGCATTTGTGCGTATCGATTTTTGGCGGCATTGTTATTCTCCTGACTTAGGGCTTGTACCTGTCGCCGGGCAGCAACTGCTCGTAAGGACGGGTAAAGGTTGTCATTTCTCCTGTGGCGGGGTCGCGGCGCGATTCTACAAAGCAGTCAAAGTTTTCGTCGTCGCGCTGCGGGTAGTCTGAACGGGTCTGCCAGCCAGCCCAGCGGGTTTCTTTGCGGGCCTTGAGGTGGTGCACCACGGCCTCTGCCACGTCCACGCGATCCATGGTTTCGTTGGCCTGCATGAGGTCGTGCAGATCCCTGGCGCGCAGGTGCCTGAACTGGCTTTGCAGAATCTTGATGTGCTTGAGGGCGTAATCAAGCTGCTGTTCGTTGGCGCGATAGAACTGGCTGGAACCGCCAGCGTATTCATCCATGAGCCTTTGCAGGCGTTCTTTCATTTCCACGGGGCTAACGCCTTCTTCTTCGCGCGCGAGCAGGGGCGCAAAAATGCGCTCCTTTTCCTGCGCAATCTGGGCTGCATCAGCCTCTGGCGCTTCAAGCCCGGCCATGTAGGCCAGTGCGCCGCGCGCGGCCAGCTTGCCCTCGGCGCAACAACCGCCCACAAACTTGTTGGGGTTGCCGCCAGCGGTTTCGCCCGCGGCAAACAGACCCGGCAGGGTTGTCATGCGCGCCATGTCCACCCAGTAGCCGCCACCGGTGTGACCGCCCAGGATATACGGATCGGAACCGAAGATTTCGATGGGTTCCTTGGAGGGGTCTTGCCCACGGCTGGCAAGAAAGAGCACGAACGAAGGCCGCTCGTTGAGGTAGTCTTCCATCATGGCCCTGGTTTTTTCGGGGGTCATGTTGGTGGTGTCGCAAAAGCAGGGGCCGCGGCCAGCCAGCCATTCTTCCATGGGGGCATTGGCGCGGATGTAGCGGGGGGCCGCATCGCCGCCAAGGTCTTTGTAGCGGCTCATGACGCGCTCGCCCAGCGAGTTGATGATGGGCGCGCCGTAGCCCACTGAGATGGTGTCCACCGGGCCGCAAAAATCCTTGGTGCGCGTGGCGACCCAGCGCTGTTCAAGGCTGGTGAGCTCCGCACCCTTGCGCAGGCCCATGGCATAGCCGGAGCCAACGCAGTAGGGGCACATCCAGATTTGCGATCCGCTGTCGGTGGAATCCGCCGTGTAAGACTTGTAAAGTGTGCCCGCGCCGCCGGTGCTCACCACGGTTGCCTTCGCGCGGAACACATAGAACTTGCCGTCGCGCACGCCAAAACCCGTGGCCCCGGCGCAGCGACCATTGTCCATGAGCAGCCCTGTGGCAGCCACTCGGTTGTACACATCCGCGCCGGTTTCAAGGGCTTTTTCGGCCATGATGGGCTTGAGCTGCTCGCCGTGGATAGAGATATCCCACTTGCCGCGGTAGCGGGTATTGCCCTGCTCATCCCTGAGGATAGGCAGGCCCCAGCGCTCAAGGTCATCAACGCATTCGTTGAGTTCCTGCGCGTTGGAAAGGGCCAGATCCTCGCGCAGGGGGCCGCCGCCGACCTGTGATCGGCTCCAGCGCACCAGGTCTTCGGGGGTCTTGTTGGGCGGAATATAGGTATTGATGGCGTCCATGCCAGCCGAGCACGCGCCGGAGCGCATGATGTCGGCCTTTTCCATAATGACGATCTTGGCTGCGGGGTTGAGGCGCGCAGTCTCTGTGGCCACAAAGCAGCCAGCGTTGCCGCCGCCGATAATCAGCAGGTCGGCGGTTACTTCTACCGTTTCAATGTCGTTCAGGCTGGTTGGTCGAAAATCGACCGCATGGGCTGTTTTTATACGTGCCATAGTGTCCTCGCGTGCAGAATGTTGAAACAGTTAAAAAGGCCAGGGCGCGGCGGGGTTCCATACGGGCATGCCAAGCAGGGCATACCAGGGGGCCATAACGCATAATCCATAGGCAATGGCTATAAGCACCGCCACAGAGCCGACCTTGGCGTAATCGGCGGTCGAAAACGTCTCTGTGCTGTGCGCAATGATTGCAGCGGTGATTTGTGTGGGCAGTATGTAGGCGAAGGTATCGGTATCGCACACCAGCATGGTAAAGGCCACGGGATGCAGCCCAAGCTTGGGGGCCATGGCAAAAACCACCGGCGCGAGCATGGCCACGGCAGCCACGTTGGAAAGCATGCCCAGGCGGATAATGTGCGTGCCAACCATCATGGCCAGCACGGTCTGCCACCAGTTCATGCCCACAACCCAGGCGTGGATATGGTCGGCAAGCCACTGCGCCACCCCGGCCTGAGTCATGGCCGTGGTCATGGTCATGGCGCCGCCAAGCAGCAAAAATGTGCCCCAAATGGTTTTTTGCTGCACGGCCTTCCACGTGCAGGGCATAACGCCGGGGGCAAACAGCACCATCATGCCAACAAGGCCGATCACGCCAAGGGGCTGGCGGTGCAGCTCGTAAATAAAGCTGCCCTTGCCCGTCACAAACATGAATCCGACCAGCAGAAAAATACCAAGCAGCGTTTTTTCAGGGGCAGTCATGGGGCCAAGAGCCGCATAGGTTTTTTCAATGGTGGCGGCACCACCGGCAATGGAAACGCAATTGGTCTTGAAGTAGTACCGCGTCCACCAGTTGGTCAGCACAAATATGCCAAGGTAGGGAAACTGCAGGAGCATCCAGTTGAGAAAATTGACGTTGGTAAAGCCGTTTTTTTCAAAAATCCCCACCAGAATCATGTTGGGCAGATGGGCTGTCATGATGAACATGCCGCAGATCATGGAGCCGTATACCAGCGACTGGATGACAAGGGCTTTTTTGGCGGCGCGTTCTTCTGGCGAATCCCCCAGCAGGTTGCAGATGCCCTGCACCACCGGCAGCAGCGTTGCGGCGCGGGCATTGGCAGCGGGCACCAGAAAACCCAGCACAATGTTGACAAAGAACATGCCCCAGATAACCCGGCAGACAGACGAAGCCTTGAAACGGGCCAAAATGCCCAGAGCGATGCGGCGGTCAAGGCCAATGATCTGCATGACCGCAGCCACCATAAAGGCGAACAAACACAGCCAGATAACGTGGTTGGTGAACCCGGCAAAAATTATCGCCATGGGCGGTTTGCCGTTTGCCCAGGGCAAGGCCTGGGTAATAAGCAGCATGGTGGGGATGGAAATACCGGTTATGCCAGAGGGCATGGCCTCGCTGACCCACATAATGCTGGCCCATACAACAATGCCAAGCACGGCCATGCCATTGTGCGTCAGACCGGGAAAGGGCGTGGGCGCTCCCCAAAGCAGAAGGAACGCAAGCCATGCCAGGGCAAAGCCAGTTAAAGCGCGCTTGGGGGTGTTGCCTGAATTACGAATATTTTCACAAATATAGCCAAAAAAAGAGTGCCGTGTGGCACACGAAGTCTGTGTCATAAAACCTACCCCGTGGTGAAGAGTGTTCGATACGCGCGTGGCACGGAGAGTAGGGTAGATTTTGCTTCCATTCCATTTGCTGGATGATAATTTGATATATTTTTATAGCTGGCGACTATGAATTTGCGACGACAGATG
>QKDT01000069.1 GCA_003251995.1 Desulfovibrio desulfuricans | reverse complement strand
GCCTTGGCGCGCGGGCAAAGGAAGCGGCCAGGGCCTTAGCCAAGGCCCACCCCTATGCCAAAACGCAAGCCCTGCTTGGGCTGGCGCAACTGCTGCAGGAGCGCCAGCCCGAGATTTTGGCTGCCAATGCGCAAGACCTTGCGGCAGCCCGGGCTGCCGGACAGGATGCCCCCCGCCTTGACCGTCTTACGCTTACGCCCGCCATTATGGAAGAAATGCGCGCCGCCTGCCGACATGTGGCTAATTTGCCTGATCCTGTGGGTGCCACAGAGCGCCAGTGGCAGCGGCCCAACGGCCTGCTTGTGGGCCGTATGCGTGTGCCGCTGGGTGTGATCGCCATGATTTACGAGGCGCGGCCCAACGTGACCATCGACGCCGCCATCTTGTGCATCAAGGCTGGCAATGCGGTTATTTTGCGTGGCGGCAGCGAGGCACTGCGCTCAAACATGGCTCTTGCCAAGGCTCTGTGCGATGCCCTGGCCCAGGCGGGATTGCCCGCCGATGCGGCCCAGCTTGTATCCATACCCGGTCATGAGGCCGTCAACGCCTTGTGCAAGCTCGACCGTTATATTGATGTTATTATCCCGCGCGGCGGCGAGGGGCTTGTGCGTGCGGTGACAGAAGCCGCCACCATGCCTGTGCTCAAGCACTTCAAGGGCGTGTGCCACGCGTATATTGATACGGATGCCGATCTGGATGCCGCGGCGGAGATTATCTTTAACAGCAAGGTACAGCGCCCCGGCGTGTGCAATGCGCTGGAATGCCTGCTGGTACACCGCGATGTGGCGCAAGCCTTTTTGCCCAAGGTGGCAGCCAGGCTTGGCGCTGCCGGGGTAGAGTTTCGCGCTTGCGCGGCGTCGTTGCCTCTGCTTGGGGCTACCGCCGTTGCCCAGCAGCCTGATGATCTTGGGCAGGAATTTCATGCGCTTGTGCTTGCCGTTTGCGTAGTGGACAGCATGGATGCAGCGTTGGATCACATCGCTCGCTACGGTTCCAATCATACAGAGATCATCTGCACCAATAATCATGAGCACGCCATGCGCTTTCTGCGCGAGGCGGATGCCTCCATGGTGGCGGTCAACGCTTCCAGCCGTTTCAACGATGGCGGGCAGCTTGGGCTGGGTGCGGAGATCGGCATATCCACTTCAAAGTTGCATGCGTATGGCCCCATGGGGGTGGATGAACTGACCACCACCAAATTTGTGGTGCTCGGGCAGGGACAGGTGCGGCAATAGATGACTGAATCGGCGTCCCCCCCGCCGGGCATAGCTATCTTGGGTGGCAGCTTTAATCCGCCTCACATAGGACATTTGCGGCTGGCTATTGAGGCCCGCGATGCCCTGGGTGATCTTGTGCAGGGGGTGGATATGGTGCCTTGCGCCGTGCCGCCGCACAAAGCGCAGAGTGGCATGCTGCCCTTTGATCTGCGCGCCCGTATGGTTGAGGCCTGCACCCATGGCTTGCCCTGGCTGCGTTGCAATCGTGCTGAGGCCTCGCGCCAGGGGCCATCGTATACGTGGGATACGTTGCGCGCTTACCATGAGGCGCAGCCGGACACCCGCCTGTATTTTATTCTGGGCAGCCCGGATTTTGCCTTGCTCTCCACATGGTACAAGGGGCTGGAACTGCCCGCCGTATGCGATTTTGTGGTTGTTCCCCGCAAGGGGCACACCTCAGCGGATTTTGTTTCTGCCGCCAAAATGTTGTGGGCGGATGCCGTTGAACACCCGCCAGTGCTGCCTGGCAGCCCTTGTATGGCTTTGCCTGGAGGCGGTCTGGCGCATTTTCTTTCTGTTCCCTGGCTGGCGGTGAGCGCCTCTCGCGTGCGTGAACTCTGGCTGGCGGGCAAAAATGTGGACTTTCTTGTGCCGGATGCGGCCTTGGAGATTTTGCGGAACAATGCTCAAACAGTGCGGCATCACTGGCTGGAGGACGGCTCGGCATGCTGACTACTGCACCAAAAGAAATCAGGGAAAATATTGCCCGCGCGACCGGCTATTTGCGGCGTGATGAGGTGGAGCGCGCTCTTGTGACCATGAGCGAGGCTTTGCGGCTTCTTGCCGGGGTCAAACTGGTGCGTTCCGCACGGGCAGAGCTTGATATTCAGATTGGGGATTTTTTAGCGACCATTGTGCGGCATCAGATGTTGCAGCCCTTGCTTGACCCCGCCAATACGGGCAAACCGCGTAGCATCACGTTGCAAGCGGGCAAAGAGGCGGCGCTCTCCACCGTGCTGGAGGGGCTGGCAAAAATTCTGCAAACTGCGGCAGAACAGGCCGTACAGCAGGAGGCCGAAGCCCGGCTGGAGCGCAAAAAACAGCTCATTAGCAGCGGACTGGATTTTTTGCGCGAAGGGCAAGTTGCCAAGGGGCGCGCCTTTTTGAAGCGCATTGTTGAAGAATTTGGCGACGAGGAAGGCATTCGCCTGCAAATGGGCCAGATTTTTGCCGCTGCCGGGCTGTTTGCCGAGGCTGCCGCCATGTACGAAGAGGCCATGACCATCCAACCCCGTGATGCGTCGGCTTACACCGGGGCGGTGGCGGCCTGGATGGAGCTGCGGGAGTATGAGAAGGCTGAGGCGGTCTATCAGGCGGTGCTGCGTACCTTTGGCGGGCATGCCTCGACATTTGGAAAAATGTCAAAAATGTATTGGGACTGGCGCAAAAAACAGTCTGCGGAAGATTACGCCCTACGCGCCCTGCAAACAGATCCTGAGCAGCCCGATGCTCTGGAAGTAATGGCGGCGATGGGCAAACATTAGCCGCTGTTTGCGAGATGGCTGCATTTGGAGTGGGCTCCTCGCCGCAATGGCTGCGACCCCGGGCAACAGATCTGAATCTGCAGATCTGGCTCCATTAGAGGCAAATGGTGAAAATCCGCCGCAGGAGCGATGATTTTACCATTTATGGGTAATGAGGATGAAACCGCTGGCCTTGTGGGGACATTCTGCCGCATAAGCATTGCGTTTCACCCAAAGATAGGCTATATACCGCCTTCGGCTGCAAGCGGGGCACCCAACGCCCTTTGTGGCCTGCGGAGAGGTAGCGAAGCGGCCGTAACGCGCTCGACTCGAAATCGAGTTAGGGGTTAATAGCTCCTACGTGGGTTCGAATCCCACCCTCTCCGCCATTAATACGTAATAAAAACGGCGTGTTGCTTTATATAGCAACACGCCGTTTTCGCGTTCAAAAAGGGTATGTTTTTAGCGAGTGCGCGGCCAGTATGCATACCGTCATGCATACTTTGACTCGATCTGCGGGAAAAAGTGGGCGCTATCCTAGGGCGCATGTCAGCCAGCAAAAAGTTGCAAGGCTGATAGCGGTCGGTTCTTTTGCATATTAAAGCCGCAGTGTGCTCCGGGCATCGCCAAAGAATCCTGCCGCAGCAGAATAAAATCTGCCCTAGGGGCTATGGCCTCACAAGTGGTACACGCATGGGGTAAGGTCAATGATATCCGATTCTTCCAGCCTATCTCACTTATTTCCCATTAATTATTTGAGAGGGAAAGTAATTTTAGATCATGCGATCTTATTCTTCTGCTTATACATACACTTACACTCGCTTTCATTTATTTGAAATAAGTATTATTAAATACATGCTCAAAGTTGGCTTACGGTCGGACAACGTAGTTCAGTTTTCTTCATCAACCTTTTTTCTTTTTCCCCTCATGCAAGGAAAGTAGGATAAGAGTGTTAGGTCATTAGTCTTTGGCAGACCAAAATATACGCTCTTTTCCTGATCATTGATGGAACTGTGTTATTTCATCTACCTGAGGAGATTAACAATG
>QKDT01000137.1 GCA_003251995.1 Desulfovibrio desulfuricans | reverse complement strand
GGGAGCGCCGGTGGCCTTGTCCCACACCACGGTGGTTTCGCGCTGGTTGGTAATGCCCACTGCGGCAAGCTCGTTGCTTTGAACATTGGCGTGCTTCAGGCATTCTTTAGCCACATGCGACTGGGTGTCGAAAATCTCATTGGGGTTATGTTCAACCCAGCCGGGCTGGGGAAATATCTGGGTGAATTCACGCTGTGCCACCTGAACAATGTTGGCGTCGCGGTCAAAAAGAATGGCGCGTGAGCTGGTAGTGCCCTGATCAAGCGACAGAATGTATTTATGAGCCATAGATTCCTCCGGATAGCATGGTTGGTGTTTGCTGCCGCAACGCATAGTCACCCTGTTTGTTGCGTGGCAGCACGGAGTAACTCAGAGCGTATAATTAGACGAGGCCGATTGCTTTGCCCACAAAGTAGGCAAGGGCAGCGCCGACCATGGGGGCGCACACCGGAACCCAGGCATAAGCCCAGTCAGAGGAACCCTTGCCGGCAATGGGCAGCACCGCATGCGCAAGGCGGGGGCCAAAGTCGCGGGCGGGGTTAATGGCGTAACCGGTGGGGCCGCCAAGGCTAAGGCCCAGTGCCCACACCAGTATGCCCACAAGATAAGGGCCGGTACCGGCAGGCAGGGTGCCGTTGTTGGCGTGGAATATGGCAAAGATGCCAAAAAGAAGCATGAAGGTGCCAATGATTTCGCACAAAAAGTTTTGACCATAGCTACGGATGGCAGGGCCGGTGCAAAAGACAGCCAGCTTGAGGCCAGGGTCTTCTGTGGGTGCCCAGTGGGGCAGATAGGCAAGCCAGACAATGACGCCGCCAGCGAACGCGCCAGCAATCTGGGCCAGCATGGTTACAAAGGCCTGGCTTGCGCCGTATACGCCAAGCATTGTTTTAGCCAGCGTGACGGCAGGATTAAGATCCGCCTGGGGGGCGCCAAGTGACACTGCGGTGAAAACGCCCAGCATAACGCCAAACGCCCAGCCAGCGGTAATAACAATCCAGCCGCCGCCATTTCCCTTGGAGTCTTTAAGCAAAACGCAGGCGACAACGCCTGCACCAAAGGTAATCAGTATCATTGTTCCAAAAAATTCACCAAGAAGATTTGTCATTGGCAGATCCTTTACAAGCTGTTGATAATGTTGCAGGCCCTACTGCCTGCGGTTTCCTTTTCCAATATTGGATTTAACAATGATGGGGGGGACTGCTTGGCGCAACGTTCCTTTCTAAATGGATGCCACTGGCTCGCTGACATACTCGCGTCAATTTTAAGCCATACATCTCAGTGCAATTCGAGCCTGAGCACCACAAATGGTTACAGGTTTGTCAGAGATACTAGTCCTATAATTGAAATATAGTAGGATGCAAAAAAGATTGCAAGCTTATTACAATTGTTACAAATGATAAAAATTATTATTACAGGATCAATGGTGCGGCAAAGTATATACCTTGGTATAATAAAAAAGGCTGCCCCTAAAAGCAGCCTTTGCAGATAGATTTGAGATAAAGCTATCCTTGAGTTTTCATGTTGCGGATAAGTTCCTGTAGAGCTGCCGACTGACTGGAGAGGGAAGATACGGCATGCGTTGCCTGCTCCATGGCCTGCGCAGTTTTGGCAGAAATGGTTGCAACATGCTCCACCGATCTGTTGATTTCTTCACTGGTAGCCGATTGCTGCTCGCTTGCGGTGGCAATGGCCTGAATCTGGTCGTTAACGCTCTCTACATACTCAAGAATTTTTTTCAGGGAATCACCAGATTGCGCAGACAGCGTGGTGGCTTCTTCAATGGCTGCCCCCACATCTTCCACGCTAGCAATATTCTTGCTGGTGCCTTGCTGAATACCATTAATGGCTTCACCCACCTCACGGGTTGCAGTCATGGTTTTTTCCGCAAGTTTGCGTACCTCGTCGGCAACAACGGCAAAGCCTCTCCCGGCGTCTCCGGCCCGTGCAGCCTCGATGGCGGCGTTGAGAGCCAGCAGGTTGGTTTGATCGGCAATGTCGGCGATAACGTTCATCACCTGACCGATGGCCTGAGCCTGATTGCCAAGTGCGCCCATGTCCTGCTTGATCATTAAAGATTTAGCATGGATGGACTTAATGCTTTCAACAGCTTGGGATACAATCTGTACGCCATCAAGTGTTTGCTTTTGCGCATTGCCAGATACATCTGCGGCGAGCTGGGCACTTTTGGCAACCTCAAGCACGGTGACATTCATTTCTTCCATGGCAGTAGCCGTTTCGTGTACACGGTTTGACTGCGCATCCGCTCCACGGCTGGATTGGGATATCTGCGTGGAGAGCTGCTCTGAGGCTGTGGAGATAATTTCAACCACAGCTTCAAGTTGTTGCGCCGCATGCAGCATGCCTTCTGCCCTGGCCCTCTCTGCGGCGCTCTTTGCCTCATGGGCTTCGGCTGTGGCCTTGCGAGCAGCTTCCGCCTGTTGTTCCGCCTCTGCGTGTCGGGCGGTTGCCTGGGTGAAGCTGTCGCTCAATTTATTGCGCATCTCGCGCATCGCCGCAAACAAACCGCAATTTTTGCGGCTGCCGTGCAAGCTCATATCCACCTCAAGGTCGCCACCAGCTATTTTGCTGGCAACCTCGGCAACGTCAGCGGGTTCTGCGCCTAGTTGGGCCATGAGTGAACGAATTGTAAAAAACGCCCCGAGCGAGCCAGCTATTATTGAGCAGCCCGTAAGCACCCATTGCAAAATCAAACTGGTCTCAAGATCCTTCCGCAGCATATCAAGATTCAGGCTCGCGGTACCCATCTGCGCTTCGATAAATGGCTCCAGATTCTTGGTCAGTGCGTCAGTGGCGCTGTCAAAGCCTTCCATAATATTGTTGCCGGCATCGATACCCTGCGTAATATATGCATCGGCCATTTTACACCCCATGGCATACATGGCATCGAACTCTTTAACCATTTCATTTATCAAGGTTAAAGACTTTTTATTATTTGTTGCTGAGAATTCATTTTTAAATTTTTCGGCATGCGCATGAAAAGTGTCCGCCGCTGTTTGCGCTTCCTTGTAGCCGTCAGTGCTGTGCGTTGCGGAAACATCAGACAAATACTGCTGCACTTGCACCGTTTGCAGTTTCATATCCGCAGCGATCATTGCCAATCGCATGCTTTTCTGGCTTGTTACGTCAGCAAGCTGATCCGCCCGGCTAAGATTATGACGCATAATCAAGGTGCTGAGCAACATCAGGAAAAAAATGGAACCATATCCAAGCCAGAGCCGGGTTGCTACTTTGAACTGCATCCTGCGCCTCCAAAAATGCTAGAATAAAAGTTGGTTATATGGCAATTCCACCAGGATTACGTGATTATGTTCTTTAGTAGAAAGAGTTATCGGTAAATTTGCTGTAATCATTATATTGCCGCAAACAAACGGCTCACGCTGTGGCAAGGAATTTCAGTTTCAATATTCCCAGCAAGTTAGTTG
This sequence comes from Desulfovibrio desulfuricans, assembly GCA_003251995.1. Lineage (GTDB taxonomy): Bacteria > Desulfobacterota > Desulfovibrionia > Desulfovibrionales > Desulfovibrionaceae > Desulfovibrio > Desulfovibrio desulfuricans_B. The sequence goes on along the minus strand of QKDT01000137.1, from coordinate 344 downwards.
TAAACAGACTAATGTGCCTTGAGTTTTATGTCCATAAGAACACGAAAATGACACTAGCTGGTAACCCACTTGAAGCGCAGGACATTCATGGCAGGAGGGGCTCCCGCAGGCAATAATGCACTCAAACACCACCCAGAATGACGCTCACCACGCAATATTAGCGCGCATGCTGATGCTCACGCGTACCAACCCTTGCCAAGGCACAGGGCAGATACTGATGTCATTTTTGTGGCTGTGGGGTGGGAAAGCGCATACTTGCGGCAAAAAGCCTGTCATAGCTCTGCTGCGTACTCAACTCAACATAGTCAATATTATTTGATAGTTGAGAGATTTTGACTCGGACA
>QKDT01000278.1 GCA_003251995.1 Desulfovibrio desulfuricans | reverse complement strand
GTTGAATGCCAGTTGCAGTGCGTGTACCTGCGCGGCGGTAAGCCGCACATCGCCGGCTATGCCGTTGTCTGGCGCAGATTCTACCGTCACCTGGGCTTCTATGACACGGGTATTTTCATCAATGGAAAGCGCCCGCAAAGCAGAGACCGTGTGTAGCAGGCTCAGGGTGCAAAGGCGTCCTACTGCTAGCTCGCGCAGCAGGCTGGGCATGCAATGCAGCTCTGCCACTGTTTTGCCATTGCAAACCAGTTCATAGCGCTCTTCGCGCAGCAATACGTCCATGACCTCGCTGCGGCCCTCAGGCCCAATGCGGGTGATGGTGCGGTCCACGCTTATGGAAGAATCGGGGGGCTGTTTCATTCGTATTATTTCCCCCGCGCGGTATAATCTGGCGATCAGGCCGCGCGGGGGAATATTGAGGGTTAGGGTAATCAGGCAGGGATTTTCTGCGTGGAGCCGTTGGCCTGCTCTTTGCGCAGGCGTTGCTTCAATTCGCTGTACACCTGCACAACATGGCTTTCGGCCCAGGCTTGGTCTTCTATTTTTTCAACACGAACCGGCACATATTTGTATTCCGGCGTCTTGGTGATGGGGCTCAGCACCTCGCCCACCAATTCGTTGCATGCGCCGATCCACCACTGGTAGGTCATGTACACCGCGCCCTTGTTGGTGCGGGGGCTGACCTGCGCCCTGGTGATGACCTTGGAGTGGTGCGACTGCACCCACACAAGTTCATGATCTCGAATGCCGGGGGCTTCTGCATCCTTATCATTCATCTGCACAAAGCCGGGTTCGTCCGCCAGTGCTGCCAGCGCCTTGCAGTTGCCTGTCATGGAGCGGCAGGAGTAGTGGCCCACTTCGCGTACTGTTGAAAGCACCAGCGGGAACTCGGAGCTGGTTTTTTCTACCGGCGAGACCCAATCCACTGTAAACAGGTGGCCCAGGCCGTCGGCGGTTTCAAACTTGATGCTGCTGTCGGGCTGGGCGTAGAGCACCGGGGTGCCGTTGGGGGCATCCTTGGTGCAAGGCCACTGGATGTAGCCAAGCCCGCCGTCTGCATCGAGCTTTTCATAGGTCGCTTCCGCGTACTTGGGCGAAAGTGAGATCAGCTCATTCCAGATCTCTCTGGTGTTGTTGTAATGCATGGGATAGCCCATGGCGGTGGACATGCGGCAAATGATGTCCCAGTCCACCTTTACATCACCCTGTGGTTCCACAGCCTTGTAGAAGCGCTGGAAGCCGCGGTCGGCAGCCGAGTACACGCCTTCGTGTTCGCCCCATGTGGTGGTGGGAAAGATCACGTCGGCCACGGCTGCGGTCTTGGTCATAAAGCAGTCCTGCACAATAAGCAGGTCAAGCTTGCTAAAGCCGCTGCGCACACCGGAAAGGTCGGGTTCTGTCTGCAAGGGGTCTTCGCCCATGCAGTAGAAGGCCTTAAGCCTGCCCGAGGTGGCGCTGGAGGCTACCTCGCTCAAGAAATGACCAACCTTTGGCGACATGCGCTCAACAGGAACCCCCCAGGCCTTGGCGAATTTTTCGCGCACGGCGGGGTCTGTTACGCTTTGGTAGCCCACAAACACATTGGGCAACGCGCCCATATCGCAGGCGCCCTGCACATTGTTTTGCCCGCGCACAGGTGCAACGCCTGTGTGGGGCTTGCCAATGTTGCCGGTAATCAGCGCCATGGAGGTCAGTGCCCGTACGGTCTCCACGCCCTGATAGAACTGGCATACGCCCATGCCCCAGTAAATGCCTGCGCCCTCTGGGGCCGTAGCATACATGCGAGCTGTCTTGCGGATGGTTTCGGCATCAATGCCCGTGATATCTGTCACCGCTTCAGGAGGATAGTTGTCCACAATGGCTTTGAGTTCTTCAAAGCCTGTTGTGTGCTTTTCTATAAACTCCTTGTCCGCAAGCCCTTCGTTAATGATGACGTGCATCAAGGCATTAACAAAGGCTATGTTTGAACCATTTTTAAGGGGTACATGCAGGTCGGCAATGCGCGCAGTTTCAATCTTGCGCGGATCGCAGACAATGATGGTTGCCCCTTTTTCTTTTGCCTTTACCACCCTGCGGGCGATAATGGGGTGCGAATCTGCCGGATTCCACCCAAAGATGAATAAGCATTTAGTATCTTCAATCTCCACAATGGAGTTGCTCATTGCGCCATTGCCGACCGATTGTTGCAGACCTGCAACTGATGGGCCGTGTCAGACCCGCGCGCAGCAGTCGACATTGTTGGTGCCGAGAGCCGCGCGGGCGAATTTTTGCATTATATAGTTGGTTTCATTACCAGTGGAGCGGGAGGAACCGGAAACCATGATGGAATCAGGGCCGAACTCATCCTTGATCGCCATAAGACGCGACGAGGCGTAGTCGATAGCCGTATCCCACGAGACAGGCTCAAGGTCTCCACCGCGCTTGCGACGGATCATGGGGTTTTTGACCCTGGGGGTCAGGATCTTGGTATCGTTGATAAAGTCCCAGCCATACAGGCCCTTGAGACACAGGGCCCCCTGGTTGGTCAGGCCGTTGGCACCTTCAGCGCCAACCACGCGACCATTCTCAACCAGCAGGTTGATCTTGCAGCCCGAAGCGCAGTACGGGCAGACTTCTATTACTTTTTTCATGATAACCTCTTGTATTCATTTTAACAGCGGCGAGCACTCCGCTGTTGGGCAGGCACGTTGCGCCGCATTTGGAGGCAGAACCTGGTGCAGGCAGCACCAACGAGTCCTCACTGAAATGCGGCTGTTCCTTCTGGCTGAGCCGTTTCGTCCTCCACCACAAACAACACGTTGGTGGGGCAGGCCCGTACGCAGGAGGGGCCCTCTGGCACGCTGGCGCACAGATCGCACTTTTGCGCCAGGGCCTTTTTGCTGAAGCCAAGGGGTTTGCCGCAAACCGTGCGGCGCACCTTATGGCTTGTGACCCGCATGACCCCATATGGGCAGGCCATGATGCAGGCCTTGCAGCCTATGCACTTGTGGCGCAGCACGGTAACGCTCTCGCTGTTAACTACAATGGCTCCGCAGGGGCAGGCCGCAGCACAGGGGGCGTCTTCGCACTGGCGGCAGGCAACAGGCGTGCTGATGTCTTCATGCTTTAAAATCGCAACTCTGGCTTTAAAGTCAGAGGCGGTCATATCTTCAATTCGCAGTTCACTGTGCGCCAGGGCGCAGGCAATCTCACAGGTGCGGCAGCCTATGCAGCGCCCGGGAATAGCCGCTATGCGTTTTTTCATAGAAAGCCCTTGCTTGTTTTTACTGCACGGCATTAGCCGACCAGTATTCGTTAAATTGCAACAAGAATGCCAGTGGGTTGGAAAATTGGTCTGACATCTTGCATTGTTACGATTTCAGCAAAATACGTGTTTGTACTGCTTCGTCAAAAGTGTCGAACTGTCGAATGACGATTGTGTGTGAAATTTATAACAATCGCTATTACTCCAGACAGTTAGCAGGTTTTGACGGTTTCGACATTTTTGACGAAGCTTCAGGACATCCAGGGGATGTCGTCAAGGCCATCGGCAAGCCCCGCGTGGATATGCTCCACAGCCGTCTGCACGGCATCTGTAACCGGCAGGCAAAAGCCCACTTCTTGCGGCTGAATGCCAAGAAACACAACCTGTTCTATTTCCTGCTCCAGTTCTTCCATAATAAAGGAGAGGGGCAGGTTATGGGTGCTGGCTATGCCCATGGCGCGGATGCGCTCCTTGTCCACAAAGCGCATTTCCCCTGGAGCGAGCCCCAGGGTGGCAACGTCCACAATAAGCAGGCGCTGTGGCTTCATGGCCTTGACGGCA
>QKDT01000387.1 GCA_003251995.1 Desulfovibrio desulfuricans | reverse complement strand
GGGGGAGCTTTTAGACGAAAGTTCACCCGCCTGCACCAGCACCCAAGGGGCTTTAATGCTGGCATTCACCAATTTACCCTCGCTGAGGGCCAGGGTTTTGCAGCTTTCATCCGTTATGAGCGCGGCTACGCGCAGCCCCCCGGCGGTGCGCAGCACCACCTCCACCAGCAGCCCGCTTTGGCGCAATGAGGTGATGCGCCCCTGAAAGACATTGCGCGCACTGGTTTTCATGGGTCGCTCCCTTTGCAGTTGTTCACGCAGCAGGCGTTTGGCCTCCTGCGGGTCGCAGCGGACAATGCCGCTCTGGCCTGGCGCAGAACGCCGGCCTAAAAAAATATCTACAACAGGCAGGGGCAGCCCTTGCCTGCCAAGCTCAATGGCGCGTGTATGGCGCAAAGCGCGGGCGCTCAGCAGCCCCTTGGGCAACCCGCAGGCCGCACCGCACTGTTGCAGACAGCGGCGCACATAGCTGGCGTCGCAGCGCATGAGCTCGCGCGTTTCAGGAAACAGCGTGGGGTCTTCAAGCACGCGCTTGAGACGGCGGCTGATGGTGAGCGGCATGGGAACCTCGCGCCCGGGGGCAGAATTGCTGCCTGGCACGCGGATAACGCCTTCCTGAAAATCAATGTGTGCGGGCATGAGGTCAAAAATTTCCACAAGCCGCAAGGCCGCATAGCGCAGCAGCATAAATATGAGCCACATGCGCAGGCGGGGCCGTTTTTCGCGCGGGCCGCGGGCCGCGCTGGCCCGTTCCCACAGCCATGTTTCTACAGCCAAAAGTTCACGCGGGCTGATGCGCCCCGTATCCTGAAGCAGCGCAGCCGAGTCGCGGCGCATAAGACGCTGTCGCAGCCATGCCCTGTCTGCGGAAGAGAGGGAGCGCAAAAGCGCAGCCATTTCCTCACGGTTTTTGTTTTTTTCCATGCAGCTTCCCGTCAGTTTTCTTGCCTTATACAAATAAAACCCTTTTGTTGTACAGTGTTCACGCTTTCAGTAAAAAACGTGACCAGATTGCTCACCTCTTAAGGTTCTGTACTGTTGACGAACAAACCGCGCTTCAGGCGCACGGAGGAACTTCATGAATAAGACTGCTTACGCTCGTGTGGCATTTTGCCGCATTGTTTTGGCCTTGGGCTGCGTGGCCCTGCTCAGCCTTCCTGTTCAGGCTGCGGAAGTGACCGTTTCTGCCGCTGCCAGCCTCACCAATGCCTTTACCGAACTTAAAGGCGTGTTTGAAAAAAAACATACGGGCTTGCAGGTAAATACAAATTTTGCTGCTTCAAACCCGCTTCTTAAGCAAATCCAGGAAGGCGCGCCCGTAGACGCCTTTGCCTCTGCCGACCAGGCCACCATGGACAAGGCCGTGGCTTCCAAGGTTGTTGACCCCGCCACGCGTAAAAATTTCGCCCTCAACGATCTGGTGCTCATCGTGCCTGCTGGTTCAAAAAAGCCCGCAAAGCTTGATGGTATCAAGGCCCTCAAGCGCGTTGCCATCGGCAACCCCGATTCTGTGCCCGCTGGTCGTTATGCCAAGGAAGCGTTGGTCAGCGCAAAATTGTGGGACGCCATGCAGCCACAGCTCATCTTGGGCAACAGCGTGCGTCAGGTGCTGGACTATGTGGCACGTGGTGAAGTTGACGCTGGTTTTGTTTACCGCACTGACGCCAAGCAGCTTGCTGGCAAGGTCGATGTGGTTATGGTCGTAGAAGGGCATACTCCCGTGAGCTATCCCATCGCCGTGGCGACCACTGGCAAGAATGCCAAGATGGGGCAGGAATTTTTGAATTTTGTTCTTTCGGCTGAAGGCCAGGCAGTGCTTGCCAAATATGGCTTCTCCAAGCCGTAGTGAATGAATGTGTGTGGCCCATGCACTTGCGCACTGGGCAAATATCCTGAACAGTGTTCACTGGCGGTTGCCGTTTGGCAGAAGCGGCAACCGCCCGAATTTTTCGAGTCGACGGTCGGGACTATGGGCAGGGGGGCATTTTAGGACATGGATTTTGACATAGCATTTATCTGGAGCCCCCTTGAGCTATCGCTACGCGTGGCGGGAACGGCTACAGCTATTTCGTTTATTGTAGCAACGTTGGCGGCCTGGCGATTAGCCCGTAAAAAAGGCCCCATGCCAGCCCTGCTTGACGCAGTGTGCTCGTTGCCGCTGGTCATGCCCCCCACAGTGCTGGGGTATTATCTCATCCTGCTGGTTGGGCGGCGCGGCGTGTTTGGTCATGGGCTGGCAGAGATGGGCATCAACCTGATTTTTTCCTGGCAGGGCGCGGTTGTTGCTGCCACAGTGGTGGTTTTTCCGCTTATCTACAAGTCCGCCCGTGCAGCGCTTGAGCAGGTGGACAAGCATCTGGAGGACGCAGCCCGCACGCTTGGGGCCTCGGAATGGCGCGTGTTTATCAGCGTGTCGTTGCCCTTGGCCTGGAAGGGTATTTTTGCAGGTATTATGCTGGCCTTTGCCAGAGGTATGGGCGAGTTTGGTGCAACGCTGATGATCGCAGGCAATATCCCCGGCAAGACCCAGACCCTGGCCCTTGCCATTTACGATGCCTTTCAGGCAGGCAATGACCTTCAGGCATCCTGGCTTGTGGCTATTACATCCGCCGTGTGCGTGGCGCTGCTGATGGCTGCGGAACTGCTTGTGAAATTGAAGGGGCGGCGCTGATGATCTCGTTGCGACTGGTAAAAAGTTTTAAAAATGCGGTTACGCCGTTCAGCCTTAACGTGCGCTACGACATTGGCGACGAGCACAAATGCGCGGTGCTTTTTGGCCCATCAGGTTCTGGCAAGTCGCTTACCATGCAATGCCTGGCGGGGCTTACAAAACCGGATTCGGGCCATATCCGCATTGGCGACTGCACGTTGTATGATGACGCGCAGGGTGTATTTGTGTCTGTGCAAAAGCGACGCATTGGCTATATGTTTCAGGATTACGCCCTGTTTCCCCATCTGAGCCTTTTGCAGAACGTGGCTTACCCCCGCACAGGCTGTCTGCCCTGGAAAGTGTGCGGCGATGAGCGCGACAAGGCGCAAGCCATGCTGGAGCGCCTGGGCATAGGGCATTTGGCGGCCCACCTGCCTTCACAGATTTCAGGCGGTCAACGTCAGCGCGCAGCCCTTGCGCGGGCACTCAATGCCGATCCGCTTCTGTTGTTGCTGGACGAGCCTTTTTCTGCTCTCGACCCCTTGCTACGTGAGCGGCTGCGGGAAGAACTGCTTGAACTGATGGAAGATCTGACGATCCCTGCCGTGATTATCAGCCACGACCCGGATGATGTGGATACTTTTGCGGGCGGTCTTGTGCTGTATGACAAGGGTGGGGCGCGCACAGTGCCAAATTATGCAGATCTGCGCAAAGATTTTGCCACGGCGGGCAAGTGTCTGCGCCATTTGCAGGAGCAGGGCGACGGCAGCCAGCCGCGTGTATAGCCCGTGGTACTCTGATCGGGCACGAAATAAAGACGCCAGAGGGAGCCTCGCTGCCTGAGCATGCCCGTATTTGCCAAGGGCAGCGCTTCTGGCTTTGGGCCTGTGGCGCAAGGCCGGGCAGGCCCCGGGGGCAAGTCGGCTAGGGCAATTCCTCCGGAGGGGATGCCGTGCGCTTGGCGATGTACAGCTCGCTGTCGGCCCTTTTCAGGGCTTCTTCCAGCGATTCGTGCGCGCAGTGCCATGTGGCGTGACCTACGCTGATGCTGATGCTCAGCAGGTGCCCTTCGGTAGAGATCGGCGCTTCCACAGTTTCGCGAATACGGGAAATGGTGCGCATTATGTCGGGCGTGCCATTGCCATGCCCAAGCAATGCC
>QKDT01000127.1 GCA_003251995.1 Desulfovibrio desulfuricans | reverse complement strand
AGAACCCTTGGCTATGGCCTGCTCAAGCGAAAGCAGAATGCCCACAAACACGGGGATCATAAAAGGGTGGGTGTTGCTGTGCCCCGCGTAACGGCCCATGGCACGGGCAAAGGCCTGCGGCTCGGGGTACAGCTCGCGCAGGGCAGGCTCGAGCACATAGGCAAGGCCTATCTGCTGCATCCCCCTGGCGGTCATGGCTGCATTGATGCAGCCTGTGCGCGCCAGGCAGGCAAGTACAACGCGTGTGGGATACATGGCAACCCCGTGGCGTGCCGGTTTGGCAGTTTCAGCGCGGGTTCGTTCCGCCGCTATCTGCGCATGGCCCAGGCCAATCTTGTGCGGCCTTTGCCGCAGGGCGCAGATGTTTTGCGATCGTCCTTGTAATGCTAACGAAGCAATGGCTAGGCTTCGGGTGTTTCCTGTTCCGCACCGGTCAGCAGTGCGTAAATTTCCTTGCCAGACCAACCGCGGACGGCATCCTGCACACGGCGGGCGACCTGACGCGGTTTGCCACCCTGCTCAAGCTCCTCTTGAGCCAGCAGCAGAACTTCCGCCCTTGGGGTACGCTCCACCTGTTCCGGCGGGCCTACAATCACCGTGATTTCGCCCAGCAGCTCGTCAGGCAGTTGGTCGCTGGCTTCCAGGCGGCCTACTATAAATTCCTCATGTTCCTTGGTCAATTCCCTGCACACTGCCACCTCGCGGGGGCCAAGAATGCGTGCGGCCTGAGCGAGGCTCTCTTTGAGGCGATCCTTGCGCTCAAAAAAAATGAGCGCGCCCGGCACGTGGGCAAAGGCGGCGAATAAGGAATCGCGCCCTGCGGCATCGCGTGGCAGAAAGCCCAAAAAACTATGCGGCAGCGGGGGGATGCCAGCGGCGGAAAGGGCCGTTACAGGGGCCGAAGGCCCCGGCAGAGGAGAAACCGCCAGGCCTTCCTTGCGGCAGGCCCGCACCAAGCGATAACCGGGATCAGCCAACAACGGGGTGCCAGCATCGGAAACAAGGGCAACGGTCTGGCCCTCGCGCAGCAGGCGCAGCACACCCTCCTGACGTTCGGCCTCGTTGTGGTCGTAAAAACTTAGCAGGCGGCGGGCTTCAATGCCGCAATCCCGCAGCAGACGCGCCGTGCGGCGTGTATCTTCGGCAAGTACAAGGTCGGCGCTGGAAAGCACCTCACGCGCCCTGGGGGAAAGATCACCAGGGTTGCCAAGTGGTGTTGCCACTATCCACAGTCGATTCGCATTCAAAGGCATGGCGGCAGTGCTCCAGATGCAGGGTATCGCCCTCGCGCAAAACGCAGACCACATCAAACCGGCAGGGGCTGCTCCATGCGTCGTGGGCCGCAAGCCATGCCCTGGCCGCCCGGCACAGGGTACGCTGCTTGGCAGGGGTCAGGGCGGCGGCGGGGCCACCGTGCGTTGAACCGCTGCGGGTTTTTACTTCTACAAAAACAATCGTGTCGCCATCGCGGCAGACAATATCCAGCTCAAGCCTGCCGCTGCGCCAGTTGCTGTCCAGCAGCGTCATTCCGCCGCGTTCAAGCATCCTGCGGGCGGCCTCTTCGCCTTTACGCCCCAGGTTCAGATGGGCTGGGGCAGGGGCTGCGGCGGAGGGCTCCTCCTTGCCGCCAAAAAAATTTTGCAGCCAGCGTGGCTTCACAACAGGCTGCCCTGCTGTGGTGCGGGCTTTTCCGGCAATACACCGCGAAATGTCAGACGGTGCTGCGGGCATGGGCCCAGGCGGCGCAGGGCGGCGTAGTGGTCTTCTGTACCGTAGCCCTTATGTATTTTAAACCCATAACCGGGCCAGCGTTTTTCAAGCTGGACCATGAGCTTGTCCCTGTATGTTTTGGCAAGAATGGATGCGGCGGAAATGGCAGGCTCGCTCGCATCGCCGCCAATGATGTGGCGCTGCGAGGGGAGCGGGGCCGTATGCGCCTTGCGCCAGTGAAAGGCCAGCACTTCGCCCGGCACAGACTTGTTGCCGTCAATAAGCAGGTGAGCGGGAGAACATCGCAGGCAGCGCACAGCTCTGCTCATGGCTTCAAATGTGGCTTGCAAAATATTGATGGCATCTATGCGGGACGCCCACACCACACCCAGACCCCAGGCCAGGGCGCACTGACGGATGCGCGGGGCGAGCATTTCGCGCGTTTTGGCGCTGCATGCCTTGGAATCGTTGAGGCCAGGCAGATCGTAGCATTCTGGCAGTATTACCGCCGCAGCCACCACCGGCCCCGCCAGGCAGCCGCGACCGGCCTCATCAATGCCCGCCGTGACCAGTTGCAGGTTTGTGGGGGCGATTGCAGCCGCGTGGGCATCTTGCTGCCCGGTCATCTGCTCGAGCAGCATCCCCTGCGGTGCGGCAAGCTGAACCAGAGACGCCTGGGCTTGCGGGCCTTGTGGCGGCCTTCCCTGACGCAATGTTTTTTTGCCCATGGTTTCTCCGCAGCATTTAGTAAAACAATAGCGGTGCTGATGCTGCACCCCTCATGCTTGCTGGCGGAGTATCCGCACGCAGCCAGTCTGCCCCAAAACAAAAAAGACCGCCTGCACAAACTCGGCACATTCTCACTGTCAGCACCTCACTGCCTTGCAAATGCATTCGCAACGCAGATCTGCCACAATGGAACACGCCGGGCTTACGCCTCAGCAGTTTAAGGACGCGCGAACAGCGCGCCAGGGATTTTGCAGTTGCCTGCATGCCCTGGCGCGCCGAAAAACGCTTGCTGCGATTCTGAACCTAATAATTGGATCAGAAACGACCACGCGGCTTGATGCGCGCGGCTTTGCCCTTGAGGGCACGCAGGTAGTACAGACGGCTGCGGCGCACGCGGCCCTGCGTGATCAGCTCAACGCGGTCGATGAAGGGCGAGTTGAGCGGGAAAATACGTTCCACGCCCACGCCGTCAGAGACCTTGCGCACCGTGAAGGTGGCGCTGGTGGTACCGCGTTTGATGCGGATAACGTTACCCTGGAAGACCTGGATACGTTCTTTTTCGCCTTCCACAATGCGCAGATGCACTTTCACCGTGTCGCCAGAGCGAAACGCGGGAAGATCCATGCGCTGGTTTTCCAGTTCAATTTTCCTGATGATGTCCATCGTGAACTCCTTGCAAATCCGGGCGGATTGTTGCGTCGTTGCAAAGCGGCGCCGATGCGCTCAGGCCGCCGTGTTGCGTCAGTAGTAGTCGCCTAATATCCTGTCGGCCAGAATGGCGGCCGCGCTGCGCACCGAAAGATGGTTGTAGCCCAAAAAACGCACCGGCCTCAGAGTGCCTTCGCACTGTTCGAGCACCTCCGGCGCAAGCCCTTGCGCCGTGCCCAGGCAGAGCATAACCGGCCCCTGGTCGCACCAGCGCCGCACGTCACGCGGTGTCATGGGCATGCGCTCCGGTCGGGAGGCCTTGCCCTTGGCGGGCCAGACGGCAGAACTAGCTACCAGCCTGGGTCGCGTTCCATGCTGCGCGGTCATATGCGCCACTGCTTCTTCAAGCGAAGTCGCGGGTTGCACCAGACCGAGTGCCTGCGCCCGGTCGGCGTTGCCTGTACCGCCCGGCCCCCGCGTCCAGTGACGCAAAATTTCTTCCAGCACCCGCAACTGGTCGCGCAAAGGGGTTACCGGATAAAAGGAACCCATCGCATAGCTGCGGGAAATTCGGGCTATATCGTGTATGTCCAGATTTGTCAAAGAGGAAGCGCCAATTTTTTTTGGGCCAAGTGAAACCGGGTAGTGAACAAGACAGAACGAAAGGTTGCGTCCGGGCCTGTTTCGCGGGGTTTCAGCCAGCGTTTGCACGTCTTCGCGGTAGAGGGGCGCTTCGTTTAA
>QKDT01000381.1 GCA_003251995.1 Desulfovibrio desulfuricans | reverse complement strand
GTGGTTGCCTACAAGTATGTTGCCGTGATCGAGTACAATACGGACAAGATCGTCAAAGGGGCCGGGTCGGCGATTTTTTTGCATTGCACAGAGGGCAAGCCTACCTCAGGCTGCATTAGTGTGCCGGAAGAAGCCATGGTCAAGATTCTCGCCCTGGTGCAGCCCGGAACGCGTATCATCATTGCCCGGTCGGATGAAGAGTTGAAAAAACTGACCAGGTAGGCATCTGGCGTAAAAATACGTTTGCGTGCCGCATGGCTGGGTATGCACATGATAAAAGGCGGGCCAGGGGCGCAATCTGCAATGATTGCGTCTCTAGCCCGCCATGCGTTTATACTGGTACAATCCCTGTGGGCGCAGGGCGCGTTCCCCCGGCAATAATCAGCCCGGCAGATGCCATGCGCATAGGGGTTGCCGCATCGCCAAAGGCCGCAATACCCACCACAAATGTGCCCACAGCGCCAATGCCCGTCCACACGGCATAGGCCGTACCCATGGGTATTTCTTTTTGCGCCATGAGCAACAGCAGGCCGCTCAGCAAAATACAGGCTATGGCAAATGCAAGCCAAAGCACGCGCAGCCCTTCTTCTGACCAACCCAATTTGAGCCCGATGGGCCAGCCGATTTCAAGAAAACCCGCCAGCACAAGATAAAGCCACGCCATACAGCCCCCTGCATGATGAATGTGCATGGATCAACGGCCTGTCCGTAAATCGAGTCTGCTGGCATGGTTATTCTCATCGCGCACGCACCAACAATGCCCAGGCAATCAGCCTGGCACCATGCCGCTTACTGCTCGTCCTCTTCCTGGGCGTAATCAAGCAAAGACGTGATATCCCAATACGCTGTTTCTGTTTTGGAAAGGGATCTGTTGACCGTGATGGTTTTTTGCCGCCAAAGGTCAATCATGCCGATCGGTTTAACGCCGTGTTCGCAATCCCTGACCAGCAGCACGCGCGGCAATGATGGCGCAAAGGGATCAGCATGGCATACAATGCCCTTTTGCCCGTTGGAGAGCACCACTGCCGTGCCAATGGGAAAGATGCCCACCATCTTGATAAAATGCTCGGCGTAGCCCGGTGCCCAAGAGTTTTCACCCATCTTAAACAGGGTGCCCAGGGCATGCTTGGGATGGATGGCATCCTTGTAAACCCGCTTGGAGGCAAGGGCATCGTAGACATCACTAATGGAAATGATGCGACCAAATACACCTATTTGGTCTGCGGCGAGGCCGTTGGGGTAACCTGATCCGTCGTGCCGCTCATGGTGTTGCAAAATACCTTGTAAAACTTCGGGCGAAAATTTTCCGCTGCCTTTCAGGCTTTCATAGCCTAGCTCTACATGCGACCGCATTATCTGCATTTCGCCCGCGTTGAGCTTTCGCGGTGCGTTGAGAATGTTGGCAGGCAAAAAGGCCTTGCCGTAATCATGAAACAGCGCGGCAATGCCAATCTGGCGCTGCTCTTCGGCATCCAGGCCCAGATACTGCGCAAATGACACGGAAAATATGGCTACATTAACGCTGTGGCGGTACATGTAGTCATCGAGGTTTTTAAGATTTGCCAGCAGAAGCAGCGCGTTACGGTTGCGCGCCACACTGTTTATTATGGCATTCAGGCAAGGCTCAACCGTTGCAACTTCAATCTTGCCGCTGGCGGCGGTTTTCATAAACGATTTTACATGCCCGTATGCAGCAGAAAATGCCCCCCGCGCCGCATAAATTTCTTCAGAAAGCGGCGTTTCGGGCGCGTCGGGTGTTTCAAGGTTGTGCAGTATTTTTGAGCGGATTGGGTCGTAACAGGCCTCGGCAAAGCCTTGTCGCGCAATGGCGCGTATTTCGTCCTGAGAGGCGATCAGGCCCTCTTGCTGGTAAAGATTGGGCTCCGCCAGCCAGGAAATGCCAGGGTTGACCACGAACATGCCCGGTTTAAGGCGGTCTATTGAAATGCGTACTGATGACATGCCGTTTGTCACTTCACATCTAGGGTTAGAAGCACTGGGTGCGCACGGGGCTTGCCTTTGGGGAGCGATACGAGTGCGGCAGGTACCAGCAAAACGTAATTCTTGAGCTATTAAAAACAAAATCAATTATCACAGTTGTTGTCAATATGCTTAAAAATTTGTGAATGCTGGCAGGCTGGGGGTAAACCTTGACCTTGGCACGGCGTCTAGCCCCACATGCCAATTTAGTATGCCTGTAGTCACGACTTTGTGACAAAGCGGTATTAAGTTTTTTAGCATTAATGTGCGTTTTCAGCAGGATGGATGCTGCTTGGAGAAGAGAATGATAATTGTAAGCTTGGCTCAATATCGGCTGCTACAGAAATGGCACAGGGGATATTGGTTGTTGTGTGGGTGATCTGCGTATGTTGTTGGCGCTGATACTAAATATTTCTATATAAAATCGGTGCTGATATTTTGTTTGATAGATTAAAAAAATCAGATTAGGGTAAACGCCAATCAGATATCGCTTGTATGGCGCTTGTAATGCAGGGCAAACTGATATTTTAGGGCAGACATCTGTTGGGAGAATCCATGAAGCCGATAAAAATATCCGTAACGCAGTTACGCCAGGGGATGATGATTGTAAGCCCCGATTCTTCCTGGATTAACTCTCCGTTTGTGTATGACACTGTCGGCCTTATCGGAAGCACGGAGCAGATCAAGCAGATCATTGCCTCAGGGTATACCGAGGCCTATTACGACCCAGATCGCTCAAATTTGCCCAAAGCAGAGGGGTGGAAAAGCGGCTCTCAGCAAACGCCCCTGGCTGAAGAACTTTGCCGCGCACGCGATCTATATTTTGACGCGTGCAGCTACATAAAAAATCTGATGCTGGAAAAAAAGGTGGGGGCTATTGAAGTTGCAGAGCTTAAGGGTTTTGTAAACGAGATAATCCAGAGCCTGCACCGTAATTTCAACGCGCTGCTGCTCGTCACTACCATAAAAAAATCCAACGATTATACTTATCGACACAGCATTAATGTGGGTATTTTTTCCATCGCCTTTGCCCAGTTTTTGGGGCTGGACGATGATGAAACACTGCATACGGGTCTGGCGGGGCTTTTTCACGACTACGGCAAGGCCTTTGTGCCGCAAGAGATATTGAACGCGCCGCGCACCCTCAGTGCCGATGAAACCACCATTATTCAATCCCACGTGAAGCTGGGGCATGAAAGCCTGATGGATGTGCCCTGGATAAACCCCGTGACGCTTGACGGGATACTGCACCATCATGAGCGCTACGATGGCTCGGGCTATCCAAATCAGCTCAGTGGCGAGCAGATAAGCCTGCAAGGCGGCATCATTTCTATTTGTGACGTGTATGATGCCCTGACCTCGTCGCGTGTGTACAAGGGGGCGATACCGCCCGCCCAGGCCGTAAAAAAGCTGTTCAAGAGTTCTGGGGAGGCTTGGGCGCCGGGGTTGGTGGAGCATTTTATCAAACTGGTGGGCATATTCCCCGTGGGCACGGTGGTGCATCTCTCTAACGGCACCACAGGCATTGTCTGCCAGCAGGATCACAGGTCGCCCCTAAAGCCCACCGTGCTGGTTATTTTGAAAAAAGACAGGCCCTACGCGCCATACTACCTCAAACTTGCGCAGAATGAACAGGTCAGTATCAATCGGGTGCTGGTGCCATCTGAGCTTGCCAGTATTAAGAACAGCCAGTTCTATCGGATGTTTATCGACAGATAGGGCGGGTTGCTCCGCGTTTATGTTGGAGGGGCCGCATCTGCCACGGCAGCCAACGTGCGGTCAGAAGTGCCCACACGCTATATGGCGTTGATGAGTAAATCCAGGTCGCAGTCAGCGATGGCTTTCAGATTACGGGTAACTTTTTCTGGCGACCAATCCCACCACGCGATCTCCAAAAGCTGTTCCACCACATCATCTGCAAATCTGCTGCGGATCAGCCGTGCGGGGTTGCCCCCCACGATGCTGTAAGGCGGCACGTCTTTGGTGACGACTGATTTGGCCCCGATAACGCTGCCATGCCCTATACGCACGCCGGGGAGTATGGTTGCATCGTAACCAATCCACACATCATTGCCGACAATGGTATCTTTAACCGCCGGAGTCAGCTCTTTGGGGGGCGCGCCGGCCTCCCAGCCTGAACCGAAGATATAGAACGGGTAGGTTGAAAATGGGCCGAGGGCGTGGCTGCCGCCGTTCATGATAAAGGTGGTTTTGCGTGCAATGGCGCAGTATTTGCCGATAATGAGTTTATCGCCGATGAA
>QKDT01000182.1 GCA_003251995.1 Desulfovibrio desulfuricans | reverse complement strand
GATGCTGCTGGCGGCGGAGCGCTGGCTCTGCGGCTCGTGCCTGACCAGGCAACGGTAAAGGCGCTTGGTGGCACGGAATGCCGGGTAGAGGCCCGCCTGCCCCTGCTTTTTGGGGCGGATGGTTTGCCGAGCCCACATATGCAGGGGCCGCTGCGGGCGTCAGTGCGCTGGAATGGGGCCATGGGCCCCCTCTGGAACCTGCTTCCGCTAGCCGATCAGCGGCTTGCGGGGCGTCTGGCCCTGTCGCTTGATGTGGGTGGTACGCTTGAGGCCCCCGCGCCAAAGGGTTTTGTGCGCGTGGATGAGGCCCGTTACGAAAATTTGCTGTACGGTGTGTTGCTCTCGGGTATCAATCTTCGGCTTGATCTGGAGCAGGGGCGGGGCGGGGCGCTGGGGCTTGCCCGGCTCAATCTCGCCGCAGCAGATGGGCAAGGCGGCACCGCGCGTATTACCGGTCAGAGCAGGCTTGACGGCAGCATGCTTGATTTTAAGGCCACTGTAGACCGCTTGCGCCCTCTGCGTAGGCGCGATGTGCGGGTGGAGCTTTCGGCCCAGGCTGCCGTGGCTGGCAGCGCCGCTGCGCCAGAAGTGCGCGGAACCCTGACCGTGAATCAGGGCCTTGTGCTGCTTAATAATCTGGAAGTTACAAGCAGCATAACCACACTGCCCATCAGCAAGGTTACGCCCTCATGGGCCAGCGCCGGGGGGGCTACTCCCGCTTCCGCCGTGGCGCAGGGCCAAAAGGTGGCCCCAGCCAAAGGCAAGGGATCTGCTGCCGTCAAGGCATCGGTGCCCAAGACTGCGCCCACATCCGGCGGCAGCGCGGGTTTGCTGGATTTACGCATCCTGATTCCCGGTCGGTTTGTTGTTGAGGGTTTTGGCCTCAAAAGCGAATGGCGGGCAGATATGCACGTGGGGGGTACGCCTTCTGCCCCTGTGATTTCCGGGCAGCTTGATGCCGTAAAGGGCAGCCTTGATATTTTGGGCAAAAATTTCAAGCTGTCGCGCGGCGCGGTGACTTTTGGCGGCGGGGCGGTATCCAATCCCCTGCTGGATATCATGCTCACCAGCCAAACCCCTACGCTTACGGCGAATATCAGTATTGTGGGCACGGTGCGCAAGATGCAGCTTGTTTTGAGCAGCGACCCGGAAATGCCGCGCGATGAAATTCTGGCGCAAATACTTTTTGGCAAAAGCACTAACGAGCTTGGGCGGCTTGAAAATCTGCGGCTTGCGGCGGCGGTTGCCCAACTGGCGGGCTTTGGCACAGGCAGCGGCGGCGGTGGCGTGCTGGATTCAGCGCGTCAGGCCTTGGGCGTTGATGTTTTACGCTTCAATTCCGGCTCATCAAGCACAAGCGGGACAAGCCAGACAGACCAGAACAGTGAAAGCATGGCTGCTGGCAGCTCGGTAGAAATGGGCAAATACCTCACGGAAGATATCTATGTGGGGGTGCAGCAAGGGGCCAAGCAGGGCACAACGGCCTTTGTGATCCAGTTGGAGCTGACCCCACGGGCCAATCTTGAGCTGCGCACCGAGCAGCAAAGCACCAAGGGCGGCCTGACCTGGAAATATAATTACTGATGTCGCATGGCTTGGCTGACGGTTTGGGTAGTGTTAACATAGTGAAAAAGTGTTATTATGATCCCAGTCAGCGAATTTTCACAGAAAGCCGCCGTCAGTAATGCTATGGTTGTCACGGCGCAGCCGTCTCACTGGACGCAGGTATCCATCTGGGGCAGACTGCGGGCAGCCGTTTGAGCGGCGCTATGCACAAAGAAAGCAAAGGAAAGCACCATGGGCAGAATTATAGCCATCTGTACCAGTCAGAAAAAAGGCACAGCCAAAAAAGCTGTGGATCAGGCAACGATCATCGAGAACCACGGCATTGAAGGCGACGCGCACGCGGGCAACTGGCACCGTCAGGTAAGTCTGCTCTCATGGCAGGCCATTGAAGCCTTCAAGGCCAGAGGAGCGCTGGTTGCCAATGGCTGTTTTGGCGAAAACCTGATAGTGGACGGCATTGATTTTGCCGCTCTGCCCGTGGGGACCCACATCGTGTGTAATGACGTGCTGCTGGAAGTATCCCAGATCGGCAAGGAATGTCACAGTCATTGCCAGATATTTCACACCATGGGCGAGTGCATCATGCCCACGCAGGGTGTATTTGCCAAAGTGCTGCGCGGCGGGGCGGTGCGCACGGGAGATATGATGGAAGTGCTGGCTTCGCCTGCCAGTGAAACCACAACTGCCTGATAAGCCTGAGCCGGGAGAAGTATGGAAACGCTCAAAATGTTGTTGCGCTCGGCACTGTTTCTCGGCGGTGTGGCGGTAGTTTTTGTGGCCTATACTGTGGTTGTTGCCCTGATTGAAAGGAACTTTTCGCCCAAGTATGCCAAGGGGCATGAGCAAACGCCCCCGGCAGCTGTTGCTGCTGCGCCAAACCGTGAGGCCCATGCCCGAGCGCTGCTTGATAGCGGTCAACTGGTCAGAGAGCAGTTGAACCTTGAGCTGCAAAGCCATGTGCCGCCCTTGCGTATAGACCGAACCGCTAGCCTGCTTGCCGGGGCGACCACACAAAGCGGTAAATAAGCCGCTGGGCTGCCATAAAAATGTTTTTTGGTGATTTGCATATCCGGCTGGCGCAAAGCGGAGACCATGCCTTGGCAAAATTGTGGCGGCGCAGCGTAGAGGCCACACACCATTTTTTGCCACCGGGCGAGGTGGAACGCCTGTTTTGCGATGTGCATAATGTTTATCTGCCGGGCGTGGAAGAAGTGTGGTTGGCGGAGTTCGCGCACGGTGGACAGGCCGCTGCCCCGTCGCAGACTTTTATTACTCCCGCTAGCGGGATGCAGACTCCCTCATCGCAACCCAGTGGGGTAACCCTGGCAGGTTTTATCGGCTGCAACAGGGCGCATGTGGAAATGCTGTTTGTTGAGCCGTGTTGCTTCCGGCTAGGTGTGGGCAAGGCGCTTTTAGAGCACGTGCGTGGGGCTTATCCCCGGCTGACGCTGGATGTGAACGAACAAAATCCTCAAGCGCTGGCTTTTTATGAGCGGCAGGGTTTTAGGGTGGTGGGGCGCTCGGCCCTAGACGGGCAGGGCAATCCCTATCCGCTGCTGCATATGGAATGGCAAGACGAAACTCTCTGATATGTTTCGGCGCAAGGTTCTGCCCTGCGCCGATTTTTTGTTCTACAGGTAAAAATAGAGGCTGCGCACCAAGTATTCCACATTATGCCGTTCAGCCAGAGTCAGTAACTGGCGCTTGAGTCTGGGCAGGGCCGTTGTGCCATTTTGCAGATCGGCTATGCCCGCCAGCGCGCGTTTTTTTTCTGCGGGAGTTGCAAATTTATCCACGTAGCCCCACACGTGTTCGGCGGCATTGCGGGCCTTGGGGCCAGAAAGTTCTTTTGCCTGCGCTTGTTCAATGAGCGTGTAAAAAGCTTGCGGGTCGGGCGTTTCCGCCTTGAGCAGGGCGCGTATGCCCGTGTAGGTGGCCTGATCCCGCTCCAGCACCAGATATTTGTATATGGCCCACTGGGCCGTCAGCTCCTGCCGCGTCAGGCGAGGGTTGGTGAGCTGACCGCATTTGACGGCTGAAAGATTTTTGTCCTTCACCTCCAGCATCACGTCCACTTCTCGCTGCCCCAACGAATGATGGAATTCCAAAAAATCTTGCATGGCAATGCTGCGCGAGTGCATGCCCGGCTTGCCGCCAGCAAGCTGCTGGCTGTAGTGCAGCTTGGGGCGACCGTGCTTTGCTGCCCATGTTTCCGCGCTGCGGTCAAGCCAGTATTCCAGCGATCCCTTGGCGGGGGCGTTCAGCGAATGGTGAAATACGTCAAAGATGGCTGGCAGACCACACCGACCGCAGACAGCAATCGCGTCTTCAATGGTAAAGGTGCGTTCGTCATTCTCCAGCGAGATGCGGGCCAGCGTCTGCGGCGGCAGTGCCAGCAGGTTTTCTGTCAGCCGCGCCATGGCCGAGGGGCGGTCGCCGTAGCCGCCGCCAAGGTGCAGCACAATGCGGGCGCTGCCGTCCGCTCCCAGCGCGTCCAGAAAGTCGGCATGGAATACGAGGTCGGCAACAGCGTGTTCCACCACCTCCTGCCGTGGGGAGTTCAGCACAGTGTACTGACCGGGATGCATGGAAACGCGGATGCCCGTTGCCGCAAGCACATTGCGCAACGATGAAAATTCATCGTGCAGTTGAGCGCGCCAGTCAAAGGCGTTTTGCGGGTGCGAGGCCAGTGGGATGATATCCGAACTGATGCGCATCAAGGGTATGCCTGCTGACGCGCAGTAGCGCAGCATGGTTTCCAGCGCGCGCAGGTTGTGACGGCAGACAGCGAGCATGTTTTCGGGCGTGGCCCTGGCAAGGGTCAGGCTGCTCAGGTCTGCACCAGGAACCCCAATGGTCTTGCAGGCAAATCCGTAACGTATCATGTGACTACTGTAGCGGATTTGCACCAAAGTACAATGACGTGTTGAGGCAATGAAATTACGGGGTAGTGGCTACTTGGTATAGGACGCCTGTAGCTAACGGTGAAGGATCTTAATGATTATATTGTCCCAATTATATGAGCAAGCTTTCCGCCTCAAGAGTGAGTTTTTGGCAATTGTTTCTAACCGCCGTTTCAGAGTGGTTGGCGTAACAATAAGTGCACAGGTGCATACATGTATTGTATGCGCCAATATCCTTACTTGGGGCGCACCCGCAAACATCGCGTTGACCTTTGTCCTTAAGCTCTGAATAGTTCTGCAAGATGGCTGTGGGTAAAAGTTGCATCTGCTGAGGTTGCTTGCCATATGCCTGCTGAATTTCTGGGTCATTTTTACAGATTTTGCAAATTAGCTGATCATCAATGCATTTGTTGTGCTGAACATTGTAGATGGAAAAGTCCTGCCCCTCTGCGCATGTTGCGAGCTCGAGCCGTGAAGGCCATCCCAGATTTATTTTTTGCAGTTCTTTTGCAAAATATGCCTGTTCATTGGTAGAGGGCTCACGGGCATCTATGTGCGTTCTGCTAAGATTGGAGCTGACTTTTTTGTACCCGTCGATGTCGATGAAGCTAAAAACAAGTTTTTTGGTAAAAGGTGCAAGTTGGTTTCCCAGTTTTGCAATACGTTCAAGAATTTCATCTGCGACCAGACCGGGGGTTAAAAATATGGGGTCATATCTCCATATGATTTTTTCACTGCCGATTTTTTCAGATAATTGAACAAACGTTTCTATCCTTCGCTCCAGCGGAGGTACGTTTGGTTCAATGCCCTCATTTTTATAGTTGTTGACTGTGAACTGAAAATAAAATTTGATGCCGCGATCTGAAATTTCGTCTAGATGAGGCAAAAGTGGAGCTGGATTTTTGGACCAGAATACAATGACTTTGCATTTATCAAACGAGATATATTGACGTTGCTTTCTGTTGAAGGGATTAACCCATACGCAGTACCCCGCCCGCAACCGATTTAAAAACCATGCGGAATGGAACGCGGGGATATCCGTAGCGCGGCTGGCAGAAATAACCAGGGGCGCAAGCCCCTGGATATCTCCGATGGGTGTAGTGATTATTGTCTTGGGATGCATGCTATGTTCGTTCTATCAGGTAAATATCTGTGCAGAAATTACTGTCTGAAGTAACAGGCCATCTTTGCATAGGAATATTTTCCCCCCTGCATGGTCTGTTATGCCCGTGGCGCGGGCATGGTGCGTCAGGATTTTGAGCTTTTGGGCATAATTCGCGTGCAGGACAGCTTCTTGAAAGCTGCGTAATTGTATCGATTATATGCTGCGGGTATGAAAACCATGGGTGATAAAGACCAAGCCCTGTTTTTTCCTGGTTGCAGGGTCCGATGTGTGTACTCGTAGATACCGTGAGTGGGGATAGCCCAAAACCTTCGAGAATTTTCTCGCACCCGTCCCAGCATGTATCAGCGCTTCGTCGGGAGTTTATAATACAAACTTTTTTTGCCGATGTCTTGGGCAAGTTACGAGCAAGAGCCTCAATCACATTTAAGGGAAGCTCTCCAAGTGATTTGGGAAATACAAAAGTATTTTCCGAAATCGGGATATAGTTGATGGCATCACCGATACATGGTGTCTCTTCAGCAAACCAAGTGTCCCATCTGATACAATCAATGCCGCGATATGTATAATCATTAAACACGTGATCTACGGCTGCGCCATCGATACCACTACCGCAGCCAATCGAAGCTATGCGGGGTATGTCACCCAAGAAATTTGTTTTGGCTAATTCGCTGAATGCAAAGTGGTACTCAAACAAGTATGCCGAAAAATACCTGAGAAGATACAAATTTTGCTGTGGCCTTGATCTGTAATTTGGCAATCTTCCTTGGTTAAAGGAAACTTCGCATAGTTCGCAGTAGTCATTCATTATTTTTAGGTCACTTAAAAAGTTGTTATATATCCCATCGAGACATTTCCGCCAAAAAGTGTCCATATAAGTCCTTCCTAAGTAGATTTATTTGTATAAATAAATATAAATAAATCTATGTCAAGGTGTCCATTCCCCCCAAATCG
>QKDT01000103.1 GCA_003251995.1 Desulfovibrio desulfuricans | reverse complement strand
GAGGTCTCCACTTCCATTCTCAAAAGCAGAAAAAAGCTGCTCATTCTACTGGCTCTTGCAGTTCCCATTTTGGCGGGCTGCCTGGCCGAAGCTTATGAGTATCATGAAATGTTGGGCGGCAAAACCGCCTATGCCCCGGCTTTTTACACCAACACAATCTTTTTGGCTTCCATAGCTGTTGGCCTTGCAGCCGGTCTTATTACCGGGTGTATCGGTGCTGGCGGCGGTTTTATCATCACCCCCGCGCTTATGGCGGCGGGCGTGAAAGGTATTTTGGCGGTGGGCACTGACCTGTTCCACATTTTCGCCAAAGCCATCATGGGCACCACAGTTCATAAAAAACTGGGCAACGTCTCCACAAAACTGGCTATCGCCTTTCTTGTGGGTTCAGGCGTGGGCACAATCATTGGCGGCGCGATCAATAAGGGTTTGTACAACTCTGACCCGCTGCTTTCCGAACTGTTCATCAGCACCATCTACGCGGTACTGCTGGGCTTTCTCGGTTTTTATGCCCTGTTTGACTTTTTGAAGAGTTCTCGCGGCGGTGCCGCAGCGAATCAGGACGCGCACGGCGGCAGCGCCGGTATGACAGGCGTAGCCCTGAAGTTGCAGGCCCTTGCCGTGCCACCCATGATTACCTTTGACGAAGACCTCGTCCCTGGCGGTCGCCGCATTTCTGGCTGGATCGTTGCTGCGGGCGGCGTTATTGTGGGCCTTCTTGCTGCCATCATGGGCGTTGGCGGCGGTTTCGTCACCTTCCCCATGTTCGTGTACATCTTCGGCGTGTCTTCCATGACCACCGTTGGCACAGACATTCTGCAGATTATCTTTACCGCTGGTTTTGCCTCTATCGGTCAGTACGCAATTTACGGCTACGTGTTCTACACGCTGGCTGTTGGCATGCTTCTGGGCTCGCTGCTGGGCATCCAGGTGGGCGCACTTACCACCAAGGTGGTTAAGGGCATCCACATTCGCGGTTTTTACGCTATTTCCATCATTGCTGGCTTTATCAACCGTGCGGCAACCCTGCCCAAAAAGCTTGTTGAGCTTGAGGTGCTGCACTGGTCGCCCAGCGTTGTTGGCATTATTGAAGATGTAGGCAACGTTGTTTTCTGGGTTGTTGTTGCTTTCTTCGGCCTGTGGGTATTCAGCAAGTTTTTCTTCAACCTCGGTAAACTTAGAGGGGAGGCGTAATCATGCTTATTCATGCCAAAGCCCCCTTTTTCCGGGGCAGCTTGATGCTCATTTCGTTTTTTGTGCTGTTTTGCGCCCTGCTCATGCCCATCATGCGTGATGAAAACGGCAAGCATGTAACCGGACTCGAATACGCTGATAACGTGTTCAACGAGCTTTCCAAGGGTTCGTCTTACTTCATCCCTGGTGTTCGCCAGAACGTGAAGACCACTGAAGGAAAGGTGGTGACGATAACCGTTAAGCTCAAGAAGGCCGCCCTGGCTCCCGTTGCCGTTATGGCTCTTCAAAAAGCCGGCGCCACGGATGCCAGCGCTACCGATGGCAAGGTTACCTTTACTGGCGACCTTGGCAAAATCCTTGCCTCTGCCACGGACGATTCTGACGCCCTGTATCACAACGATGCAGACAAAGTTTCGCAGAAATACCGTGGCGAAAACGCGCTTAAAGTTGCAGCATCATGGTGGTATCTGCTTTCGCCCTGCATCAAGGAACTGCAAAAGCAGCGCCTTATCAGCGAAGCGCAGGTTGTGGACCATGTGCTGCGCCGCGCCATTGAGCCTGGCAATAACTTCTACAGCGTGACCGCAGCCAAGGTGTCTGAGCACATCCTGCTGATGGCCTGCATGCTGATTTTCTATGTGGTGTACACCCTGTGGTACGGCTTTGCCATTTTCGAATTGTTCGAAGGCATTGGCCTTGCCATGACCAAGTCTAAAGTCAAAAAAGAAGGCTAGGGCATAACACCGGAGACGCACACATCCCCATGGCCCGCGTCGGCTGTCTCAGGCTGGCTGCATTGGTGCGGCAAACCTGAAACGTATGGGGATATGCCGGTTGTGCCTGGTTCGATATGAAAGAAGCCCGTCTTCCGCAGGAAGACGGGCTTCTGAGCGTTGAGCGCAACGCGACAGCTATCAGGAGCAGGTCGCGGCTTGCCCGCGCCGTCAGCGACTGATGGCGGTGCTTAGTTCTGTATGGCACCCGTCTTCCGCAGGAAGACGGGTGCCTGAACATTGTAAATCCGTATCCGTTTTACTACTGCGATCTCTTGCAGCGCAAAACATCTATAATCTGATATGAATCACAAAAAGCCTGTTACAGATAACAGGTTAGACACAATCGGCGAGTATATTACACCAATGAATTTCATTAACATATTGACTTAATAGTTAATTTTATATACGGAATCGGAATTCATCCATCGAGGCTGAACCATGATTTCAAACGCATCGTTATCCCCTTGGAAAGCAAACTGCCATGAAATTTTGGCAGATGCCCAAAGCATCAGTGCCACCGTTCATCTTGAATGCTGCCTCGTGTGGTGCGGTGAACCCACCTGCATGACCGTTGACGGCGTGGTGCGTGAAGTCAACGGAAGAGAAGCCCGGCTCATTGTACTCTCCATGACGTTGCAGCCATATAATCCCAAGGCAGAGATAAACCAGGGCAAATTCTACCTCAGCGTCAAACGCCATATAACGCAGGACATGACCGCACGGGTTGGCGTATACGGCACGGCTAACGTTCTTGAAACCGTTATTGGCCCAGGTGATGTGCTGGTGTGTTTGAGCCTGCGTTTTTCACGTAATATTTCAATCCGCCAATTGCGCAACAGCAAGCGGATTCTCTGGTGCGGTGAATACAGCCGCATGGCAAGCGTGCTGCTGGCACACAATCGCCCTGCCACCTGCAACGAATTGCGCAACCTGCTTGGCGAAGCACCACCAACTACACAAATTCAAGATGTATCTGAGGGTGGCGCCTGCGTTTGCATACCAGAAGAGCTGGCCTTGCTCTCCTTCACACTAGACACAACCTATCTTTTTTTTCTTCAGCCAAGCATTGAGCCAGCCGAGCAACCGCCGTACGTTTTTTTTGCCAAAAGAGTCGGCTTCGGCAAAGCGCCTGAGGCCGGAAACATCGCCATACGTCTGCGCTTTCTGGACGAACTTGACTGGAGCGTGCGCCGCACCCGTTTGACCTGGCTCAATGTAAAGGGCGGTTCCTCCCGCTTGCGGCAATGCCTCACCAAATACGTGGATACTTCCCAAGACCAGTAGCCTCTGCCAAGCCCAAGCCCTGGTGTGTCCGCGCCAATTTCATGTCTTTTGCCCTAGGCCACAGTGGCCCCAAATTTGCATCTTTTATCGCAGTTATAATCCAATGCGGAAAATTTGACCCGGTAGGGTCATCAACATAAAGGATGCCACCATGAAAATTTCCGGACTCAACCCCACCCCGGCCTTTGCTTTTCCCTCTGCTGAAAAGGAAGAGAACTCGGCTGCCGCATCGTCTGCGGGTGACGTTGTCAGCCTGAGCGCCCCGGATCTGCTGGCTGATGACGAGGTGGACGGCGTGCTTGACGACACCATGAACATGATCTCGCAAGATCCCATGAGCGCCCTTTCCGTACACAGCGGTTTGAGCGCCAGCCGTGTTGCCTCGTTGCTGAGCCTGTAAAATCAGGCTGATTGGCTGCGGCATGGTTTGACACTATCGCCGCCTTGGGGGTATCACTTTCCGTCTGCGCCAGCGCATATTTTTGCGCGGCATTTTTTACCGAAGCCAGCACAGAGGTAAGGGTGATGACGGATATTGACCGCCAAATGGCCACCATCAAGCGCGGCATGGCCGAGCTTATCGACGAAAACGAATTGCGCAAAAAAATTGCACGCGGCACTCCGTTGCGCGTGAA
>QKDT01000146.1 GCA_003251995.1 Desulfovibrio desulfuricans | reverse complement strand
CGGTCAAATTTGCCGAAGACAGCCCCTTCCCCAAGCCGGAAGACCTGCTGGAAGACGTGTACGCCTAGTTTGTTTGCCTGACACTGCGAAACCACCTTCAGATTTTTCAGAATGGAGAAAAATATGGCGACGAAAACCTACCTGCAGGCGCTTAACGATGCCATGCGCCAGGAGATGGAGCGAGACGAGAACGTGTTCATCATTGGTGAAGACGTGGGCAAGTTCGGTGGCTGCTTTGGCGTGACGCAGGGCCTTTTTGACCAGTTTGGCGAACGCCGCGTGCGCGACACGCCAATTACCGAAAGTGCCATCGTTGGCGCTGCTGCTGGCGCTGCCGCCGCTGGCCTGCGCCCGATTGCGGAGCTCATGTTTGTGGACTTTATCGGCGTAGCCTTTGACCAGCTCTTTAACCAGGCCGCCAAAATGCACTACATGTTCGGTGGCAAGGCCAAGGTGCCCATGGTTCTGCGCATGCCCCAGGGCGCTGGCGTGGGTGCCGCCGCCCAGCACTCTCAGAGCTTTGAGGCGTGGTTCATGCACATTCCAGGCATCAAGGTTTGCATTCCTTCCACCCCGGCAGACGCCAAGGGCCTGCTTATCAGCGCCATTCGCGATGATAACCCCGTGGTCTTTCTCGAACACAAGATTCTGTACGGCGTCGAGGGCGAAGTTTGCGACGATGCCACCCCCATCGAGTTAGGCAAAGGTGAAGTAAAGCGTGAAGGTTCTGATGTGACCATTGTCGCCACATCACTCATGGTTCACTCCGCCCTTCAGGCCGCAGAAACCCTTGCAGCACAGGGAATCAGCGCCGAAGTGGTCGACCCCCGCTGTCTTGTGCCGCTGGACAAGGACATCATCCTTAATTCCGTCAAAAAGACACATGCCCTTGTTGTAGCGCACGAAGCCGTAAAAACCGCCGGCGCTGGCGCAGAAATCGCCGCTATAGTGGCTGAGGAAGCGCTGGATTACCTGGACGCGCCCATCATCCGCGTGGGTGCCCCTTATTGCCCCGTACCCTTCAGCCCGCCGCTGGAAAAGGCCTACATTCCTGGCGCGGATCAAATCGTCGCGGCGGTCAAGTCGCTGCGATAACCGGCCTCACTCTGGGGCAGGCACAGGCACAAGGCCTGCCCCACCACAAATCAAGACGCAGAGAACTCTTGCAGGCTCAGTCTGCAACCTACATCCACCGGAGCCACCGTGAAAGCAGCCATTATCGCCAATCCGGCATCAGGCAAGGACATACGCCGCATCGTCGCGCACGGCAGTGTTTTTGACAATCAGGAGAAGGTGCGCATGGTGCGCCGTATCCTGGTTGGTCTCGCTGCCGCCGGGGTTCGTGATGTTCTGTACATGCCAGAGGGCTACGGCATCGTGCCGCGCGCCCTGAGCGATCTGGAAGCTTTAGAATCGCCTGTGAATGTGGCTCCGGTGGATATCTACCTGCACAATACGCAAGAGGACACCGTCAATGCCGCAGCCCTCATGCAAAAAGAAGGTGTGGCGGTAATTATAGTCATGGGCGGGGACGGCACCAGCCGCGCCGCCTGCAAGGGCGCGCGCAAAACGCCCATATTGCCGCTTTCAACGGGAACCAACAATGTTTTTCCCATCATGGCAGAGGCCACGGTGGCAGGGCTTGCCGCAGGCGTGTTGGCATGTGGCGGCGTAACGCCTGACGAGGGCTGTCGCGAATCCAGCCTGCTTGAGGTGTGGGTTAACGGTCAGTTCAGGGATATCGCCCTGGTGGACGTGGCGGTGTACGATGACATTTTTCTGGGTTCGCGCGCCATATGGGACATCACCAGAGTCAGCCAGATTGTTGTTTCCCGCTGCCGACCAGACAGTATCGGCCTTTCAACGGTAGCCGGTCAGCTTATGAGTATAAGCCCCGAGGAACCGCGGGGACTCGCCCTTGATCTTGACCCTGACTTTGCCTGCCGCGTGCGTGCTGCCATTGGCCCCGGTCTGTTTGCAGATGTGGGCGTTTCGCGCGTGCGTCAATTGCTGCCGGGCGACGAGGTGCCGGTGGCCCTTACCCCCTGTGTGCTGGCCCTGGATGGCGAGCGCGAGGTGGAGGTACGGCGGGGTCAAAACGCCAGCATACGTTTGTCAGAAGAAACCATGCGCGTGGTGGATGTGGCCCGCGTCATGGAATACGCCCAACAGCGTGGGTTGTTTTTGCGTGGCGCGCAGGTCTGCTACGCCAATTAGGCGGCAGTCCGCGTAACAAGCCTATTATCCGAACACTAGGAGCTTGTTTATGAAACTCAAGGCCGCATTCATTTTTCTGAGCCCCCGTGGCGATAGCAACGGCGTCAAGGCAGAGCACCGCAGTTGGACACGTACTGCGGGGGTAGATCTGCTCACCATTGGCGTTAGCTCGTACAGGGAGGCGGTAGAGGCCGCGCAAAAGGCTGTTAACGAAGACGGCTGCGCTGCCATCGAGCTGTGCGGCGGTTTTGGTCACGAGGGCGTGTGCATGGTCGCCAAGGCCGTGTCGGTACCTGTGGGCGTAGTGCGTTTTGATATTCATCCCGGCCTCGGCAATGCCAGCGGCGATGGCTTTTTTGCCTGACGCACCATCATATCATGTTTGCAAGCCTCAGGGCACTGCGCTTCATGTCATGCCCGGTTTGCTTGTTCGTGCAGCAGTATGGAGGTTATGATTATGGCTATTGACGGCAAGGTTGTTCTGGTTACTGGCTCCGCCCAGGGAATAGGCAGGGGCATCGCCCTACGGCTGGCAAATGACGGCGCGGATATCTGCCTTGTGGATATGAATGAGGACAAACTCACTGCCACGGCGGATGAAGTGCGCGCCCTGGGCCGCAAGGCAACCACCTTTACGGCGAACATAAGCGACCGCGAGCAGGTTTTTGCCGCTGTGGACCATGCGGAAAGAGAACTGGGCGGGTTTGACGTCATGGTGAACAACGCGGGCATAGCTCAGGTCAAAGCCCTGCTGGACGTCACCCCCGAAGAGATTGACCGCATTTTCAAAATCAATGTCAACGGCGTGCTGTGGGGCATTCAGGCCGCCGCCACCAAGTTTATGGCCCGCAAACAGAAGGGCAAGATCATCAGCGCCTCTTCAATTGCCGGACACGACGGTTTTGCCCTTATTGGCGCGTACAGCGCCACCAAGTTTGCCGTGCGCGCCCTAACACAGGCGGCAGCTAAGGAGCTGGCCTCCAAAGGCATTACGGTCAACGCCTATTGCCCGGGTGTTGTGGGCACAGACATGTGGGTAGCCATTGACGAGGGCTTTTCAAAAATCACCGGCGCCCCCAAGGGCGAAACCTACAAAAAATACTGCGAGGGCATTGCCCTTGGTCGCCCGGAAACGCCGGATGACGTAGCCGCCTTTGTTTCTTACCTGGCAGGGCCAGACTCAGACTACATGACAGGTCAGGCAGTGCTTATCGACGGCGGCATGGTTTATCGCTGAGGTTGCATCGGTCAAAACTGATGGCAATGGGCAGATAGCAATAAGCAGATGCAACGGCAGACGACAACGGGCAGCCTTCCGCCGCAACACATAACATCGCAGGAGAACAGCAGTGAGCATAGAACTTGCCATGCCGAAACTTGGTCTGACCATGAAGACCGGCAAGGTTTCCAAATGGTTTGTGGCCGAAGGCACCGCGGTCAAGCAGGGCGATGATCTGTTTGAAGTTGAAACGGACAAAATCACCAACAAGATAGAAAGCCCCGCCGACGGCGTCCTTTTTCAGATATTGGTTCAGCCCAAGCAGGAAGTAGCCGTAGGGGCCGTGCTGGGTATTCTGGCTGAACCGGGTGAAAATCTTACCCGGGTTGATGGCGCGTCAGACTCCCCTGCTTCTGCTGTTGCGGAAGCAGGCGCGCCCAAACCCGAAAAAACC
>QKDT01000208.1 GCA_003251995.1 Desulfovibrio desulfuricans | reverse complement strand
TTCGTTGTTCCACTAGTGGATCACGAGGCCACTCGCGCCATTAACGGCTTATTTCAGGCAGAAAGCAGAATGCTTGTTGTCTTGCCTTCAGCGTAAAGCAACTGGGCTTTTGGATTAGCAAAAGCCCAGTTGTAAAAATAGCCCGAGAGCAGGGGCAAAAAAAGAGCCACGGTAAACCGTGGCTCTTGGTATTTGTAGCTCTGTCTTGCGTCAGCGATCTAACGGGCGCAGAGGCGTTCTGCCGGGATGATGACAAAGTTGTTGGCCTTGAGTACGTCAATGGCCTGATCAACCTTGTCAAAGCGGAAGATCATAACGGCACTTTCGGCCTCGCGCTGCACAAAGGCATACATGTATTCCACATTGATGCCGTTTTTAGAAACCGTTTGCAGCACGGAATCAAGGCCGCCGGGAACATCGGGAACTTCCACAGCCACCACGCTGGTGCGACCGAGGGTAAAGCCCTTTTCTTTCAACACGACCTTGGCTTTTTCGTGGTCGCACACAATCATGCGCAGAATGCCAAAATCAGAAGTATCAGCCAGAGAGAGGGCACGAATATTTATGCCAGCCTCTGCCATGGTATGGGTAACCTCGGCCAGACGACCAGCGCGGTTTTCAAGAAAAACTGAAAGCTGTTCCGTTTTCATGACAAATCCTTAGTTTTCGACGGGCTGTTCTATGCCTTGTGATTGGGATCGTCAGTAGACGTGGGCTGCTTTTTATCCTTGGGGGTTATGTCAATTTCATCCGGCTCGGATGAAGCGCGTCTAAAGTTGCGGATAGCCCGACCAAGCCCACCACCGATCTCCGGCAGTTTGTTCGACCCGAAAAGAAGCAGAACCACAACAAGTAAAAGCAACAATTCAGGCATGCTTACGCCGAACATGCGGGGAGCCTCCGTTGAGAGTTGGGCAATAATGCAAATTACACCCGGAAAGATAAGCCTTGCTAAACCCAAGGTCAAGGTGAAACCTAGCCGCCCGGGTATACGGCCCCACCCCACGCTGCACTGCGGCAGCAATGTCTTGTTGCTGTGGGCTTACTTGCCCATGGCGTTCATAAAATCCTTGTTGGATTTGGTGGCGCGCATCTTGTCCAGCAAAAATTCCATACTGTCGATGGAAGACATGGGGGCAAGAATCTTGCGCAGAATCCACACGCGGTTGAGTACGTCGTCGGCAAGCAGCAGGTCTTCCTTGCGGGTACCAGTGCGGTTGATGTCGATGGCGGGGAAAACGCGTTTTTCCGAGAGGTGACGGTCAAGGTAAATTTCCATGTTGCCGGTACCTTTGAATTCTTCAAAGATAACTTCATCCATGCGGGAACCAGTGTCGATAAGTGCTGTGGCAATGATGGTAAGGCTGCCGCCTTCTTCAATATTGCGCGCCGCGCCAAAGAAGCGTTTGGGCCGCTGGAGGGCGTTGGCGTCAAGACCACCGGAAAGCACACGACCAGAAGAAGGGGTAACCGCGTTGTAGGCGCGCCCAAGGCGGGTGATGGAGTCGAGCAGAATGACCACATCGCGCTTGCGTTCCACAAGGCGTTTGGCCTTTTCAAGCACCATTTCGCACACCTGCACATGGCGCTGCGGCGGCTCGTCAAAGGTAGAGCTGATGACTTCGGCTTTTTTGACCGTGCGCTCCATGTCGGTAACTTCTTCCGGGCGCTCGTCGATCAACAGCACGATCAGGTAAACATCAGGATTGTTGGCATTGATGGCATTTGCCAGCGATTGCAGCAAAATGGTTTTACCCGTGCGCGGCGGCGCCACGATAAGGCCGCGCTGACCGCAGCCGATGGGGGCCATAATGTCGATAACGCGGTTGGAGAGATTTTTTTCGCCATTTTCCATGACGAGCTGGCGATCAGGATAGATAGGCGTGAGGTTGTCGAACAGAACAAGGTTCTTGGCGTGTTCCGGCGGTTCAAAACCAATCTCTGTCACCTTGAGCAGGGCAAAGTAGCGTTCGCCCTCCTTGGGAGGCCTGATCTGCCCCGAAACGATATCGCCCTTGCGCAAAGAAAAACGCCTGATCTGCGAGGGAGATACGTAAATGTCGTCTGGGCCTGGCATATAGCTGCACAGCGGCGACCGCAAAAAGCCAAAGCCGTCTGGCAGAATTTCAAGCACGCCATCACCGTAAATGGCGCCGTTTTGTGAGGCACAGGTGGAAAGCAGAGCGAAAATAAGTTCCTGCTTACGCATGGAACTGGCATTTTCAATTTCATACTGCTCAGCCAGCTCCATAAGTTCCTGCATGCTACGCGTCTTTAGATCCGTGAGGCTCAAGGCGCTGTCGGTCAACAGTGTGGAAGTAGCTTTCTTTTTGCGCATAACAGTCCGATATTTTGATAATACACAGGGTAACGCTTACAATATTTGCATATTGTAGCGTGGTCGGCGGATGATATTGGGAACAGAAAAGATGTGTGAAATTGCGATTAGCCCATCTTTTCAGTAATGGCAAGGAAAAAATGCGTCATTTATCTCAAAAAAGTTCGACCAGCGTACAGGCAGCTAGCTGGCAGATTCTTCAGGGGCTGGCGGCGGGGCGTAGATTTCAAGCAGTTCGTCGCGCACCTTGTCTTCTGCAATTTCCAGAACTTCAGACAATTCGCCAGTTACAAGGCCCATGGCCTGTTCAAGAAGCCGCCTCTCGCCAAACGAAAGTTCTTTGCTGCGGCCTATGAGCAGCAGTTCACGCAGCACTTCGGCTACAGTGGCGAGGCTTGGACTTTTGAGGCGGTCAGAATATTCGCGAAAACGGCGGTTCCAGTTTTGGCCCGTGTAGACGATTTTGCCAGAATCGTTGCGCAGTGATTCAAGAATAGTAGCCGCCTCATCCTTGGAGGTGAGGGTGCGCAAGCCTACATGTGCAGCATTGTTCACAGGTACCATCAGTGTAACGTTGTTTGCCCGAATACGAACAATATAGAGCTCACAGACAAGCCCCCCAACAGTTTTGCTGTCTATGCGCTCTATTTTGCCCACACCTTGGGCAGGATATACAACGAGATCGTCCGAAGTGAACATGATGCCACCAAAACGCCCCAAAGGGCGCAAATAAACGAGACCTGGAGCGATTTAGCTGGAAGTCGCGAATTAACAGAAAATAAGGAAGAGTCGGAAACCAACTCTTCAAACATCCTAGTCCAAGAATTAGCAGGAGTCCAGTTGAAAAAGTAATTTGCTCAGATTAAGGGTAATGAGCATCAACTGAGCTACCAACGCAGATTACGGGCACTGTTGTAATCGGTTTACATCATTGATATTTGAAAACCTATTGCAGATTGCGCCGTTGCACAAATCGTTTTTCTAGGTCTGGCATTGATCGGCATGGCTCAAGAGGCTTTTCGCGCAGCACGGACAGCGCTGTCGAGTCCTTTATCTGCAAAGGCAAACAGTGTCTCGGCAGCATGTTCCATAGCGTTTTCGATGTTTTTGGCATCTTCACCATCAGGGCGGCCCAAAACCCAGTTTGTCACGTCACCCTTGTGGGGCGGGCGACCAATGCCCATGCGCAGACGGTAAAAATCTGGAGTGCCCAAAAGTTCTGTGATGGATTTCAAACCATTGTGACCAGCATTACCGCCGCCAAGTTTGAATCTCAGCTCACCGGCGGGAATATCCAGCTCATCGTGTACCACCACAAGGTCTTTGGGCTTGAGCTTGTGCCATGCCAGCAGCGGCTGCACGCTTTGCCCACTCAGGTTCATGTATGTTTGTGGTTTTGCCGCCAGCCATAAGCCCCCAAGCTTGGGTAAGCGCAAGCGCCACAGTTCACACGAAAATTTGCCCCCGTTTTGCTGGCTCACTTCACCATCCCTGGCAGCAAGCTCCACAAGGTAGGAAACAAAATCAAATCCGCAATTATGCCGTGTGTGGTC
>QKDT01000004.1 GCA_003251995.1 Desulfovibrio desulfuricans | reverse complement strand
TGGCCCTGCGGGCCGCCGGAGCTGCGCTTGGCAATTATCGCCTCAACGAGTGCGTGCTGGTGGTAACGCTCGAACCGTGCGCCATGTGCGCCGCTGCTATTATTCACGCTCGTCTGGCAGGCCTTGTTTATGGGGCAGCCGATCCGCAGGCCGGGGCCGTTGTTTCCCGCGCAGAATATTTTGACGCACAGTGCGCCAACCATCATGTGTGGCATATGGGTGGGGTGCTGTCTGAGGAATGCGCAGCCCTGCTGCACGATTTTTTTGATCAGCGGCGCGAGTAACTGGCGTGCCGTGATACAACCGCAGGCGGTGGGCGAAATCTCGCATGATCGCCGCAACTCTGCCACAGGAGCAGTATGCTCGAACTGACAGTATTTATGAGCGGTGCGCTGGTCATGGTGCTAGAAATGGTGGGGGCGCGCGTGTTGGCCCCGCATGTGGGCACCTCTGCCGTTGTGTGGACAAGCCTTATCGGCGTGGTGCTGGCCTGCCTTGCCATCGGTGCTTGGGCGGGGGGCCGCCTGGCGGACAAAAGCCTTTCGCGCCGGGGGCTGGCTCTGGCTTTGGCTGGGGCTGGCGTTGGCAGCGGGCTGACGGCCCTGTGGCACGGTGCCATTGGTCAATGGGTTACGGCTGCCGTGGGCAATCTGTATGCGGCGGCGGTGTTGGCGGCAGTGTGTATTTTTGCCCTGCCAGCCTTTTTTTTCGGCATGATAACGCCCTACGCCATACGCTTGCGCATAGAAAGCGTGGATTCCTCCGGGGCCACAGTGGGGAGGATTTACGCCCTTTCCACCACGGGCAGCATCGTGGGGACATTTCTTGGCGGGTTTATCCTCATATCGTATTTTGGCAGTACCAGCATTTTGTGGGGCGTGGCGGCGGTCATGCTGGGGCTTTCTCTGTGCAACTACAGGGGGCAGGCGCGCCTGCGCGCGGTGCTGCTGGTTGTGTGCGGGCTGATGTGCGTGTCGACCACAAGCTACGGGAACTGGCAGAGTGGGC
This sequence comes from Desulfovibrio desulfuricans, assembly GCA_003251995.1. GTDB lineage: Bacteria > Desulfobacterota > Desulfovibrionia > Desulfovibrionales > Desulfovibrionaceae > Desulfovibrio > Desulfovibrio desulfuricans_B. The sequence goes on along the minus strand of QKDT01000004.1, from coordinate 2,883 downwards.
GCGCCATGAGCCATCTGGTAGAAAGCCCCTATAATAGCATACGCGTTTTCGAGGGGGTGGATTGGGCGCAAAACGGCAGGGCAGTGCGTCTGATGGCTACTGATCCTGGGTACAGCCAGTCTGGCATGTATCTGGATGCCCCGGACGAATTGTATTTTCGCTACACCCAGTTTTACGCGCTGGGGCCGCATTTTACCCCCAAAGCCAGCCGCGTGCTGATGCTGGGCGGCGGTGGGTATTCAGTCCCCAAATGGCTGCTTTCTGACAATTCTCCCTTGCTACAGCCAGAAGCCGCGCGCGTGACCGTGGTGGAGCTGGACCCCGCCATGACGGAAACCGCCAGGCGCTGGTTCGCACTGCGTGACGACTCTCGTCTGACTGTGCGGCACGAAGACGCAAGGGCTTTTCTGAATCGGCAAAATGATCAGTACGACCTAGTTTTTGTTGATGTTTTTAATTCGCATTATGCTGTCCCTTTTCAGATGGGAACGTGCGAGGCCGCCGCGCAATTACGGCGGGCTGTGGCACCCGGCGGGGTGATGCTTATGAATGTTATTTCCGCGGTGGAAGGCGCGGATGGTCGTCTGTTTCAGGGGATTTTCAACGCGCTGCAACAATCTTTTGGCGAGGTGCAGGTGTATTGCGCTGGAGGGGAACCGCCGGACAAGCTGCAAAATCTTATGATTGCGGCTTTTCCCGAGCGGCGGGCGGATACGGCGATAAGCCAGCAGACGCTTGCATCCATTGCAAGCACAAACACTGGGGTGGAGCCCACGCCGGAGTATGCCGCGGAACCTATGGAGGCGCGCCCTGTAAAAAATGAGCCTGGGCTGGCTGGTTTGGGCCGATTGCAGCTTTCAGATATGCTGGCGAGCCGATATATGGGCAACGGGCCATTTAGCGCCCCGGCCCTTACCGACGAATTTGCCCCTGTAGAACGGTACACCCTGGTTTTGTTGCGCCAGTAGGTGTTCGGGCTGCAGAGCTTGCAGAGGCCAGAGGAAAACGTTATTATTGTGACCTAACGTGAGGGAGGCGCATATGGCCGAGAGCGTTGTCAAACCTATCAGTCCCAATGAACTTGTTCTTGAAGTTGTTGGGCGAAAGTACAAGAGCGGCAGCACCCTGACTACAGCGGAAGACCTGATGGCACTATCCGCCTCTGCTGGCATGACCGCTCAAGTTTATGGCCCCGGCCCCGCTGAAATGGTGCTGAAAAAACCGGAATTGCCGGAAAGCGTCAAGGGAATGCTGGTCGAACACGCGGGGTAAGTCTTTTGACAAAAGCGTTTTGACCGCCGCTGCTGGATGGCTGTAAGGCCCGGCTGGTGGCGTTTGGCCTAAACTTGCCGATTATAAGCTAATTATGCCTACTTGGGGGGCTTTTTTGAACGAAACAATTGACGATCTCACAGTGCAGTTTGAGGAAAACGGTCAGGTTATCGTTAACGAACTGGACAAGGTTGTGTTGAGCAAGGGCGCTTGGACCACAATCCTTTTTCGCTATCAGCAGTGGCAGCCTGAAAAAGATAATTTTGGCCCGGATATGTATGTTATCCGCCGTTACAAAAAAGCTGGGGGCGAATACCGCCAGCAATCCAAGTTTAATATTTCCAGCGCGGATCAAGCCCGCAAAATTGTTGACGCTTTGAGTTCCTGGATCAACTAGGCACAACAATTTGAGGGCGTGGTCGCAAACAGCATGCAGACCACCTTTTGCCTTCCACCAACGCTCGTATGGCTAGGGTGGGGCAAGCCAGCCTCGCTTTTTTTGACAAAGGCCGATTGCTCTTGGGAGCATCGGCTTTTTTTATGTTGTATGGCGATAGCGAGAGCGCAGGAAGCGCCCTGGGTAAGCCAGGGCGCTTCGCGCAGGAGGAGGGAAGGGGAAACGCCGGCGTGGCAGCACCGGCGCGTGCGCAGCTGTGGCTGCATAAGAAGTAATGGCTGCTGCGTAGTTGCGGACTATGCGCTACCATTACGTATGCAGAAATATACTGATCAGCGCGTTAGCTTTGCGTTAAGATTTGTCAGAAAAGATCTGTTGTATGCCATCAACGGCTGGCAGATGACTGCGGCACTGCAAAAAAACAGAGGTGTGTACCTCTTAAAATGCAGCTTTCTGTATAGACACAGCGAAAACGCCTTGATGTGAGCATTCCATATCCAGAGAATACAGTATCGTCGCATTTTGCATTACATTAAATTGAGAAAGTCAAAGTTTGGTTAAAAACACTGTGAACAGGTAGGTAAATGCGACGCTTTCAGAAAGCAGACGCGTTTTTTTACTTGAAAAAAATAATATTTGTTGACTTTGAAAATGCCCCAAACTATGTTCGGGAAATCACTGATTGGGTATAGTAAATTTTTTTGCAGAGGCTTTACATGGGTAAGGCTCCAAGCGGAAAGTCTACCTCCCGTAATCTCTGGAGTCCTTATGGCTACTTCTATCTATGTCGGCAATCTGCCTTGGTCCGCTACTCAGGAAGGCGTTGAATCCCTGTTCAGCCCCTACGGTGAAGTCCTTTCCGTGAAGCTCGTTTCTGACCGCGAAACCGGTCGCGCCCGCGGCTTTGGCTTTGTGGAAATGGAAGACGCCGACGCCATCAACGCCATTGCCGCTCTTGACGGCAAGGAATTTGAAGGCCGCGCGCTTCGCATCAACAAGGCTGAGCCCAAAAAGCCCGCCCCCCGTCGCTGGTAAGCCGACCAAATTCGCTTATTTGAAGGCCGCGAGAAATCGCGGCCTTCTTTTTTGCCTTTATGACGTGCCCCTGATCATATTTGCGCGCTGCCACTGCTCGCGCCTTGCACCGTTATATGTTGCGGGCAAATCCTCTGCTGGGGCAATCAGCTTTCAATCATTGATCTGTCCGCTCATAA
>QKDT01000362.1 GCA_003251995.1 Desulfovibrio desulfuricans | reverse complement strand
CCATCATGCTGTTGCCAACAGTCAGAACAACGTTGCGGGCTTGGGGGGTGGGGGCGTTCATTCCATCCTCCGGGGCAGTTGCACCATAAGATAGAGGGCAGGCTCACGCAGAATATCTGCCAGTTGCTCTACAAGTGCGGCGCTCCAGCCTTTATACGGCTCGTCCATGCCGGGCATGGCTTCGGCAAATGCCTTGCCGAGCATGCCCGCATGGTTGGCGTCAATATGGATTTCGCCAAACGTCAGCAGGCCGGACATCTTGCGACGCGCCTCGCCCTGCGGCAGCAGGCCAATCCACTTTTCATAGTCGTCCTTGGGGCATTCCAGCACTTTGACGAGGCAATCGATAACCCCCACGTGATGCCCAATGGCAAGGGAGTAATACATCACCTGTTTCGTGGCATCAGAAGCGGGAAGATCCTTCTGCGTATCCAGAAACTTTCGCCGCAGCGCGTGGAAGCTAACCATCTCAGTCATGGTATATCCCCCGATCTTCCCCAACATTCAGGCTCTCGAAAAAAACTTCGCGCAGGCGAAAGAGAATTTCGGTCAGTCGGGGGTCTTCGGCATCGCGAATCCATTTTTGCAGATTGGCTTCAAGGGCGGCGGTGCTTCCGTTTTCAAGGCACTGGAAGAAGCGGTCGCTGATTTCTCTGCCCTGGCGGTACCCAGCAAGCAGGCGGGCTTCGCGTTCAAGCCGCACGCGGATGTCGAGCGGCGCGTCAGGCAACAGCGGCGAGGGGGCGGCTGCGCCGGATTCCTCGTGGTTGCGTTCCTTGAGCTTTTGGTCCAGCAGGCCAAGGGCCATGGCAAGGCCATAGATGGTTGCCTGCGGGGTAGGCGGGCAGCCGGGAATGTACACATCAATGGGCACAATCTTGTCGCTGCCGCCCCACACGCAATACATGTCGTGGAAAATGCCGCCGCTGCACCCGCACGCGCCGTACGAAACGCATATCTTGGGATCTGGCGCGTTGTGGAAGGCGCGCAGGGCAGGCATGCGCATGGCACGTGTAACCGCGCCCGTAAACAGCAGAATATCCGCATGACGGGGCGAGGGTACCACCTTGATGCCAAAGCGCTCCGCATCAAAAATAGACGTGATGGAGGCGAAGATTTCAATTTCGCAGCCATTGCAGCCGCCGCAGTCGATGCGGTAGACGTAGGCGGAACGCTGAATACGCTGCAAGAGCGCGGTCTTGAGCGCCGCTACAGAATCCTCAACACTCACAGGCTCGGTCTTGTAGTGTGAAATGCCGGGCGCGTAGGCATAGGGAACAATGGACATGGCTATACCTCCTGCCGGGGCTTGAGACCAAGGGTCTGCTTGCGCTTGCATTGGGGGCAGGTTTCAAACTGCCGCCTCTGATCAGGGTCTTCTTCCGTCGTGCCATTGGCCTGCATAGTCAGGGCCAGTGCGTAGTCCACCTCTTTTTGCGGAGCAAAGGGGGTGCCGCACTCGCGGCAGTGGCACAGGCTGAAGGTGCTGCGCTCGTAAAGATCGTCCTTGCGCATAACGGCAAGTTCAAACTCTTGCGAAAGCCGCAATGCCCTGGTGGGGCAAACTTCTTCGCAACGACCGCAAAAAATGCAGCGTCCGGCGCAGAACTGCCAGGTGCGCACGCCTTTTTCCAGATCAGTTTCAATGGTCAGGGCATTGGGCGGGCAAGCGACAGCGCAGGCCGCACAGGCAATGCAGCGTTTGGGATCGTATTCCGGCTTGCCACGGAAAGTGGGAGTGAATTCGGCAGGCGCAAACGGATACTTGGTTGTCACCTCGCCAGCATCACGGACTATTTTGAGTAATTTCAGCATAACAGCGCCTCCTCAAGCATGTTGCGCATGCGCATGACCGGGGCAGCAGCCCACAGCCGGGCCGCCAGTGCGGTTTGGGCCATGCTGCGCTGCTGTGCGCGGTTCTGGTAAATGTTCATGGTTTCCATACGCTTTACCACATGCTTCAGGGCAGGGGTGAATGTTTGCGGTCAATGCCGTACTGCTCAAAGTCTTTGTAAGCCACGGTCTTGGCCTTCTTTTTGCGCACATCCACAAGGGTTACGCGGTCTGTGCAGGAGTAGCAGGGGTCAAGGCTGCCGATGATCAGCGCGGCATCCGAAACTGTGTTGCCGCGCAGGGCGTAGCGCAGCACGGGCCAGTTGGCGTAGGTGGCAGCGCGGCAACGCCAGCGGAATATCTTCTGGTTGTTGCCGGTCATGCTCCAGTGAACGTCTTCGCCGCGCGGCGCTTCGGTAAAGCCCAGGGCGAACTTGTGGGGCGTGTAGGTAAAGCCCTCTGTCAGCACCGGGCCGCCGGGCATGTTGTCCAGCACGTAGCGGCACTGGGCGATGGAGTCGAACACTTCCTTTATCCGCACAAGCGCGCGGGAAAAGATGTCGCAGCCGTCAAAGGAGAACACGTTGACGGGAATCTGCCCGTAACCTTCAAAGGGATGGTCTTTGCGCACATCGCGGTCAAAGCCGCTGCCGCGGATCATGGGCCCCACGGGGCTGTAGTCGCGGGCCACCTTGCGGTCAAGAATGCCCACGCCCTTGGTGCGCTGCTCAAAGTTGGTGGTGCTGATGAGCATATCCACCAGCTCGGCTACTTCCTTTTCAATGGCATTGAGCAGAGCGGTGGTGGTTTTGCGCGCATCGGCAAGGATATCGTTGCGGATGCCGCCAATAAGATTGAGGCCGTATGTCTTGCGTGAGCCGGTGAGCAGCTCTGCAATGGTCATGGACTTTTCGCGCACGCGGAAAAACTGCTGAAAGCCCGAGTCAAAGCCAGTAAAGTGGCAGACAAGGCCAAGGTTCAGCAAATGGCTGTGCAGGCGTTCCGTTTCGAGCAGCAGGGTGCGAATCCAGCGGGCGCGCATGGGAACATCAATGGCAAGGGCGTTTTCTACCGAATTGGCGTAGGCGATACTGTGGGCGTAGCCGCAGATGCCGCACACGCGCTCGGCAAGAAAGGTAACTTCATGATAGCCCAGGCGTACCTCTGCGGCCTTTTCCATGCCACGGTGTACGTAGAACATGCGGTAGTCTGCATCCACCACGTTTTCGCCGTCTACAAACAGCCTGAAGTGACCAGGTTCGTCAGAAGTGACGTGCATGGGGCCCACAGGCAGAATGCGGTTTTTCTCGCTGCCCAGCTCGTTGATAAAGTCGTAGGTTTCCGTGTCCGTGGTGGGCGCGGGGCGCTGGCGGTAGTCCATGCAGTCCTTGCGCAGGGGGTGCAGGTTATCGGGCCAGTCGTCGGGCAGCACCAGACGGCGCGCATCGGGCAGCCCCACAGGGGTGAGGCCGTACATGTCGCGGATTTCACGCTCGCCCCATACAGCAGCAGGCACTTTGGGCGTTACAGAGGGGAATTCCTGCCGGTCGGCGTCCACAAATGCGCGCACCACAATCCAGCATTTTTCGCCTTCTTCCATGGAAAGGGCGTAGTACAGGGCAAAGTTGCCATTGAGCGTGCGTTCATCGTTGCCAAAAACCACCGGCAGCCAGCCGCCCTGATCGTAATACAGGTAGGAAACCACATCGGGCAGGGCCTCCAGCTTGACCGTAATGGTGAGCTGGTTGCTGGTTTGGCGTTCTTCATCAAGAACGGCGTAAGGAAAGCGCTGCCGCACGTTTGCCACATACCCTGCGCCGCGGTTGCCGCTGGCGGGGTGTTGGGTCTGTTCCGTGGTCGTGCTCACGTTATATCTCCTGACTGGAAGAAGTTTGCTTTGCTGTTTCGGCTGTTGCCGCATCCTGCGAGACGGCGCTAACCAAGTCGCGAAGGGCAGGCTGCACCTGGGCGGTGGCGGTATCTTTATCCATCACAATGCTGGTGGCGGCGTTAAGCATGTTGACCACCGGGGCGGGGGTGCACGTGCCCATTACGAGCAACAGGCCCAGCAGCACGGCGGC
>QKDT01000107.1 GCA_003251995.1 Desulfovibrio desulfuricans | reverse complement strand
GCTAAAGTCATGCGTACAACTATATGAAATTACACATGTTGGTGCAGTTGCCTATTGATTGGGCAAAAATTGGTGGCTATAAATTTTTTTCTTCTCTTTATGCCGCGACGAGGGGATGGAAATAATAATCACATGCTATTCCTAGTAGTTCAATTTGGATAATTGTAATACTAAATAGCACCATGCTATTATCGCTTGATTATACTTATTTGAATATCCAGCGCATAGTATTGAATATTGTTCTTGGATAGGAGCAATCTTTACCACTGATCATTCTTTCAATACTTGAAGTTATCATAAAAATGCGCGTCAAATTTGGTTCCGTTATAGTAAAATTACTATATCATTGATTTTAGATTGTTAGTTGCACTTGTGTGATATGCTGGCATGATGTTCAGAAAGTGCAAATGCCTGCGTTGCTGACAGATGCGGCGCAACCTGATATTATGGCGGCGAGAAAAATCATGCGTAACCATCTGACACGACAACAACTGGAAGGCCTGACCCTGTGCTGGGAGCAGTGGGAGGCCGAAGCAACAACCCGCACACAAAAGAATATGCGGGCGCGTCTGCATTTGATTTTTTTGCTCATGCGCTATGGCGGGTTGCGGCTGGGCGAAGTGTTGGCCCTTGAGCCCCGCTCAAGCATAGACACCATCACGGGCATGCTGCGTGTTTCGGGCTCCAACGCGCGAGAAATTTTGCTGCCAGTCAGCGCCATGCGCAACATCCGCCGCATACTTGGTCTCCCGCAGGCGGCGGAGCCTGAGTTCTTGCAATTTGACCAAAGTTTTTTGCGAAAAAAGTTTTACGCCGTCGGCAGCACCATGGGTTTGACCTCCGCCAGTGTGGGGCCGAGGGCCATCCGTTATTCCCGCGGTCTTGAGCTGCTTGAACTGCATGTGCCCATGCCCCTGGTTCTCAAGTTCCTGGGACAGCAGGATGCCGATCAGCTTTTGGCTTTCTTGAATTTTTCTGATGGCGAAGCGCGAAAGCTGCTTACCACCCAAGCCCAAGGAAAAGGCAACGCGGGTGGGGCGTGTCACGCGGGCGAAGCCGATGACGGAACCAATCTTTTTTGGGGCATTGTCACCCGAATTTACACGGGTATGCGCAAGGTACATGTGGAGATAACCACTTTCGCCGACTTCAAGCTAACGGTCGCTTGCACGCCTGAAGAGGCCGCCCTGTACGAAGTACACGAAAATCAGGTTTTGAGCGCCAGGGTAGACCCGGAGCGGGTCATACTGAGCCCGGAGAAATCTTCTGTCAGCCTGGCTAATTGCGTAAAGGGCGTTATTGAAAGCCTGCACTCTGATATGGTGGAAACCTTTGTGTGCGTTGGCCTTGCGGACGGTACAACCCTACGCGCAACGGTGGAAACCTGCACTCTGGCAAACACCCATCTGCGAGAGGGAAAAAAGGTTTTTGCCCATTTTGCTTCAAGCGCCGTGCGGCTGGTGGCTGATTAACAGCCTTGATCGCTGCCAACGGGCTACTAAATTGCACTGAAGCAGCAGCCTAAGGCACGCTGCTTTTTACCGCCTTTTATATCACGCTTTTTCATGGTACCGTGATAACCATCTCGCTGGAGAGCGTCTTCAGCCACGGTTACCTTTTGCAAAAGGAGTCACATTCATGTTCCGTTTTTCCCGTTTTGCGCTGGCGGTCTGCGCCGCAGGTTATATGGCTTGTGCGGCACCCGTTCTGGCAGCAGATACCCTCATGATGGCTACTACCACCAGCACCCAGGATTCTGGTCTGCTTGAATACCTTGAACCCACCTTCAAGAAAGAAACCGGCATTGAACTCAAGTGGGTTGCAGTGGGTACCGGCAAGGCGCTTGAAATCGCCAAAAATTGTGACGCTGACGTGTTGCTGGTGCATGCTCCGGCGGCAGAGATGGAATTTGTTAAAGCGGGGCATGGCGTAGACCGTCGCCAGGTCATGTACAACGACTTTGTCGTGGTGGGGCCTGCTGCAGACCCCGCTGGCGTCAAAGGAAAGCCCATTGCCGCAGCCCTGAAAAATATTCTGGAAACCAAATCCGGCTTTGTGAGCCGTGGCGACCAGTCCGGCACGCATAAAGCCGAGCAGAAACTGTGGAAAAAGAGCAATCTTACGCCAGACAAAGACCCCAAATATCTTTCTGCCGGGCAGGGCATGATCGCCACATTGAATATGGCTGCTGAAAAGCAGGCTTATGCCCTTACAGACCGCGGAACATGGATTACTTTTGCCGACAAGATGGGTGACAAAAACCCCTTGGCGATTGTGGTGGAAGGTGACAAGGACCTGTTCAACCAGTACAGCGTCATTACGGTCAACCCCGCCCAGTGCCCCAAGGTTAAAACCGATCTGGCTAAAAAGTTTGAAGACTGGTGGGTTGCCCCGGCTACCCAGCAGAAGATCGCCGCGTATGTACTTAAAGGGAAGCAGCTTTTCTTCCCCAACGCAGGCAAATAGTGTAGATGCCGCACAGGGCCGGTATTGCGCTGGCCTTGTGCGGCATCCTTTATTGATTGTTATGAGCAACCCGTATGGATTACCTTAGCAACGGTTTTTACAACGCCTTTTTTCTGCTTACGCATATGGACGCGGCAACGCTTTCGGCCATCTGCGCAACCATTACATCCACTTGCTACGCCATGGCTGTGGCCTTGCTGCTGGGGATTCCCGGTGGTTTTCTGCTTGGGTATTGTTCCTTCCCCGGCAAGCGCGCTTTGCGCCTGATATCTGATACCTTGCTGGCCTTTCCCACCGTGCTGATCGGTCTGCTGGTGTATGCCTTTATCACCGCGCGTGGGCCTTTGGGCCAATACGGGCTGCTGTTCACACTGCCGGGCATGGCAATCGGGCAAGCGGTGTTGGCCCTGCCCATTGTTGTTTCCTGGACTGCCCAGGCGTTGGAAGACCTTGACCCCCGCTGCCGCGATACTCTTTTGACCCTGGGTGCCAACAACAGGCAACTGGCCCTGTATTCCTTGTGGGAATGCCGCTATGCAGTAGGCATGGTCTGCGTAACGGCCTTTGGGCGCGTTATCACCGAGGTGGGCGTTGCCATGATGCTTGGGGGCAACATTCGCTACGCCACGCGCACCATGACCACAGCCATTGCGCTTGAGACAAGCAAGGGTGATTTTGCCCAGGGCATTGCCCTTGGGCTTGTGCTGCTGCTCATGGCCTTTGTCATCAACCTTGCGCTGGCCTTTTTTCGCCGCAGGGGGCGGGCATGAAGCCTCTGGCATATGAGGGGCAAAATCTTGTGCAGCGCTATGGCGGGCGCGAGGCTTTGGCCCTGGAACACCTTGAAATCTGCCGTGGTGAAACGGTGCTGCTAACCGGCCCCAACGGTTGCGGCAAGTCCACATTGCTGCGCCTGCTGGCTTTTCTGGAGCGTCCCGCCTCCGGCTCGTTGCATTACGGCGGCTCAGCCGATGGGCGGCGGGAGGCAACCTTGCTTTTGCAAGATCCCTATCTGCTCCATATGAGCGTTTTCAATAATGTTGTGCTCGGGCTCAAGCTCCGGCACGAGAAGGCAGCCCTGCATCAGATTTTTGAAAGCTGCATGCAGGCCGCAGGCTTTACTGATCCCAAAAGTTTTGCCGAGCGCGGCCCGCACGAACTCTCGGGCGGCGAGAGGCAGCGGGTTGCCCTGGCCTCCCGTTTGGCGTTGCGCCCGCAGGTTTTGCTGCTGGACGAACCCACCGCCAATGTGGATGCCGCCAGCGCGCGGGCCATTGCCCTTGCCGTTAAAAATTGTGCGTCAGGCGGCATAACCGTGGTCTGCGCCACCCATGACCCGGCCCTTTTGCGTGCGCTTGACGCACGGGAAATCAGGCTGGGCAGTTCGTGGGATATGGACGCCAGCGAATAATACCTTGCAGTCTATCCGCCTTTTATTCTTGATTGTTTATTCACTCAATA
>QKDT01000034.1 GCA_003251995.1 Desulfovibrio desulfuricans | reverse complement strand
GTGTTGAAGACGCCGCAGGTGGTCGCCCAAGCCGCGCCCTCAACCTTGGCGTGGACACGTTGCCCCCGCTGCCCGCCGATCCGGGCGACCGCAACCGCACAAGCCCCGTGGCCTTTACCGGCAACAGGTTTGAGTTCCGCGCCCTTGGATCCAGCCAGTCCGCTGCTGGTTCCATCACCGCGCTCAACACCATGATGGCTGATTCACTTGGCTTTGCAGCCGACTGGCTTGAGAAGGAACTGGCCCAGGGCAAGACCTTTAACCAGGCTCTGGAATCCTTTATCGGGCATGTCATCAACGAGCACAGCGCCGTTATCTTTAACGGTGATGGCTATTCTGACGTGTGGCACAAAGAAGCTGAACGCCGTGGCCTGCCCAACCTGCGCACCACCCCCGAGGCTCTTGCCGAGTTTACCAAGCCCGAAGTGGTCAACCTTTATGAAAAGGCTGGCGTGCTCAACAGGGCAGAACTCAAGGCCCGGCAGGAAATCTACTTGGAGCAGTACTGCAAGACCGTGCGCACCGAGGCCAATCTGGTTATCCGCATGGCCCACACCATCATTTACCCTGCGGGCATGCGTTATCAGGGTGAGCTTGCCACCACAGCCGCCAACATGCGGGCCATCGGCAAAGACCCCAAAACCATGACCCTGGCAGAAATAACCTCGAATCTGCGTCTCATGCAGGATGCCTGCGCGCAGCTTGAGGACGTGCTGGGCAAGGCCGACAGCCTTGGCTACGGTTTTGAAGCCGCCCACAGCTACCGCGAAAACGTGTTGCCCCGCATGCTTGAGGTGCGCCGCTACGCTGATATGCTTGAAGTGCGTGTGGCTGACGACCTGTGGGCGCTGCCCAACTATCAGGAAATTCTGTTCGGCAAATAAGTCGAGTGCAGACCAACGTTTGAAAAGGGGAGGGGAGCCGCCAAGGCCTCCCTCTCTTTGTTTTACCCTGGGCTGCAATCGGAATTTTACAGAAAAATGGTTCTGGGTTGTTGACAGCCTGGGGTCGGATGCGTAGTGTCAATTCAAACAAAAGGAACTGGGCTATTTATATGAACGTTTTCTCTAACACCATTTCTAACAGCTTCAAGGGCTGGTGGTGGCGCATCCAACTGCGTGGGGGAGACGTGCGGGCTTAACAGTTCCGGTACGTTGGCATTGTCGTAAGTAAGCGCCGTCTCCCCCTGGGAGGCGGCGTTTTTTATTTTTTCAGGCACAAAAACCCAAAGGATGCGCCAGATGAAAGATAACGGGGATGCGCAGCAAATGCTGACGCTGCAACAAACCGCCCGCTGGTTGCCAGCGGATATGGACACGCCCATCAGCCTGTTCATGGGCATGGTCGGTGCCGGTAACGGCATTCTGCTTGAAAGCGCCGAGGTGGACGGTCGTTGGGGTCGGTACAGCATTTTGGCGTGCGATGCGGCTCTGTTCATCTCTTGCCGCGAGGGCAAGCTGGCGCTGGACATTCGTAATGACGAGCTTGCACCGCTTGCGCGTTTTGAAGGCCAGGCCTTTGTGGACGGTCTGCGGGCGCTTATGGCTGCGCTGAGCATTGAGGCCCCCACCAACATTGCCAACCTGCCGCCCATTACCCGCGCGCTCTACGGATACCTTGGTTTTGGCATGGCGGGCCTGTTCAACCCCAAGCTGGCTTCCATCATGCCGCAGAACGAGGCCGACTGCCTGCTCATGCTGCCCTCGACGGTGCTGGTGTTCGACCACCTGTATAACCGCCTCTGCCAGGTCAGCCTGGGCGAGCACCGTGCGCTGCAAAGCTCGCGCGAATCGCTGGAGGCCCGCGCCACCGGGCAGGCCGGGGCCGTGCGCATCAACCCGGATAACGTCTGCGCCGAACCCGGCGAAGAAGGCTACAAGGATTACGTGCGCCGCATCAAGGAGATGCTGCGTCAGGGCGAGGCCATTCAGGTTGTGCCTTCGGTGCGGTTTTCCACACCTTTTGAGGGCAATCCTTTTGAACTGTACCGCCGCATGCGCCGGTTCAACGCTTCGCCCTACATGTTCTACATGCGTTTTCCCGAGCTGACGCTCTTTGGCTCGTCGCCGGAGGTCATGGTGCGCTGCACAGCGGGCCATTTGCAGCTTTCGCCCATCGCAGGCACGCGCAAACGCGGCGTGGACGAACTGGATGACGCCCGCCTTGCCGCCGATCTGCGTGACGACCCCAAGGAACGCGCCGAACACGTCATGCTGGTTGACCTTGGACGCAACGATCTGGGCCGCGTGGCCCAGCCCGGCTCGGTGAATCTTGAACGCTACATGGAAGTTGAGCGGTATTCGCACGTCATGCACCTCACCAGCCGCGTCAGCGCCCGCCTTGAGGAAGGCCTCGACGCTCTGGACGTGCTGGCGGCGACCTTCCCCGCGGGTACGGTTTCCGGCGCGCCCAAGGTGCGGGCCATGGAAATCATCCGCGAGGTGGAAGGCCGGGCGCGTGGCCCCTACGCGGGCTGCATCGGCTGGCTTGGTCTGGACAAGGACAGCGTAAATCTCGATACGGGCATCACCATCCGCAGCATGTGGATGCGTGACGGCAAGCTCTTCTGGCAGGCGGGCGGAGGCATCGTACATGACTCCGATCCCGATCTGGAATGGAAGGAAGTGTGCAACAAATCAGCCATCATGCGCCTGGCCCTGCGTGCGGAGGACGAAGAATATGTTTCTGCTCATCGATAATTACGACTCTTTCACCTACAATCTTGTGCAGGCCTTTTACGCCCTGGGCCACAAACCCGTGGTGCTGCGCAACGATGACCCTGCCGTGCTGGATATGGCGGTGAACCCCGAGCTTTCCATGGTCTGCATTTCGCCCGGGCCGGGGCATCCTGCCGATGCGGGGCTGTGCCCCGAATTCCTCAAGCGGCTCAGCCCGCGTATCCCCGTGCTGGGCGTGTGCCTTGGGCATCAGCTCCTTGGCTTGCATGCAGGAGCCAAGGTTGAGGTCGGCCCCTGCATTATGCACGGCAAGCAGTCTGAAATCGTACACGACGGCACGGGCATGTTTTTGGGCCTGCCCAACCCCATGCGCGTGGGCCGCTATCATTCCCTTGTGGTACGCGCAGATGAAGATGCGGAAAACCCTCGCTTTACGGTCACGGCCCGCGCCCCGGAGGGCGAGGTTATGGCCCTGCGCTACAACGACCGCCCGTGGGTTGGCGTGCAGTTTCACCCCGAATCGGTGCTTACCCCCGACGGGTTGAGGCTGCTGGGTAACTTCCCGCAGAGCATACTTGGCACTGGTGCTGAAACCTCTGATTTTTCCGGCATTCTGGATCGTCTGGCCCGCAGGGAAGACCTTTCTGCTGAAATGGCGGCGGCGGGTTTTGCGGCCCTTATGGACGGCAAGATGACCCCGGCGCAGGCAGGCGGCTTTCTTATGGGGCTGCGCATGAAGGGCGAAAGCGCCCTTGAGCTGGCCCATGCCACCCGCGCCGCGTTGGCCCGGGCCGTGCGTGTGGACGGTATCTCGGGAACCACCATCGACGTGGTGGGTACCGGCGGCGATGGTCGCCATTCCTTCAACTGCTCAACGGCTACATCCCTTACCCTGGCAGGTATGGGCTACAGGGTGGTAAAGCACGGCAACCGTGCGGTTTCTTCCAAGTGCGGTAGCGCGGACGCTCTTGAGGCCCTGGGCATCACGCTGGAGAAAGACCCCGCGTCAGTGGCGGCGATGGTCGAAAAACGCAATTTCGCCTTTATTTTCGCCCCGTACTTCCATCCTTCTTTTGCCAATATTGGCCCGGTGCGCAAGGAATTGGGCGTGCGTACCCTGTTTAACATCCTTGGCCCCATGATCAACCCCGCGCGGCCCAACCACCTGCTTATGGGTGTGGCCCGGCCCGAGCTTGTTGATCTGGTGGCAGAAACCCTGTTGCAGTCGCCCCTGCACCGCGCCGCAGTGGTTTGTGGTTCGG
>QKDT01000283.1 GCA_003251995.1 Desulfovibrio desulfuricans | reverse complement strand
AATTTATTATACCGACATGGGGCCATGCAAACCATGCGCCGGCAACCATAGCTAAAACCTGCTGAAGAAGCCCACGCAACCAAGCCAATTTATGCCGTAGGAGCCTCGCTAGCCGTTATCGCTGGCTCCATATGGATGCTCAAGCGCCCAAGCTGCGGAACCGCGGCGCGAATACGCTTTTCAAGGCGCGTGCAGACGTTATGCGCCTCCTCTACTGAAAGCCCCACATTCACATTGCAGTGAAACGAAATGCAGATCCCCTGCTCCGGCAGTGCGTAGGTAGAAAATTTGTGAGGCATGGCTGCCAGGGGCTCATTTTCCACGGCGGCCTGAATCTCACGCCAAGCCATCTCTGAAAAAGGCACAGAAACCGAAGCCCCCGGCTCCAGCGCAGCGCTGGGCGCCTTTGGCTCCATATGGCTTACAATCTCCACGCCAGGCAAGGTTGCCCGCAAGGAATCTTCAAAAGCTCTTACCCTTGTATACGCTCTGTCAAAGGGCATCTGACCAGGCAGCTCGACATGCAGCTCTATGTGACAAGCGGTTGCGGCACTCAAAATGTGTACATCATGCACGGCAAGGCCATGCTCAGAGGCTGTAGTCTGCACCAGAGCAAAGGGGTTGTTTTCATCAATGCGGCACGATTTGCGCGGTTCAACGTGTACCGTCACATCCGCACCTGGCAAAACGCCAGCCACGGCCTCCTCAGCCTCATGTGCAAGCCGATGCCCGTCACTGACCTTTAACCCCGGCGCTACGCCGACAGTCAAATCAACAAAGTTTTGTGGGCCGCTTGTGCGCACCCGCACCCGCCTGACTTCAGAAATACCCGCAACATTTTTTACCGCTGCGGCAATGGCTTCACTGGCATTGGCAGAGCCAGAATCCATCAGCATGTCCACAGCATCAGAAGCCATGTGTATACTGGCCCTGAAAATTATTGCCGCCACAAGCAATGCCGCAACCGTATCTGCCTGTGAAAGCACACGGGTTAAAGGCTCTGGCAAACGCAGGGCCTGCGCAAGCCACACGGCGAGCACACCCACGAGTACAACCGCAGAGGAAAGAATATCTGTGGAAAAATGCAGCGCATCCGCTTCCAGCGCCTGACTGTTAAAAGTCTTGGCAACCCGCCGCAAAACACGGACACGGTTGATATCAACAGCCATTGAAAGCGCCATAACGCCAACACCCCACAGCGATGGCTGTACGGGGCTGGAGCCGGAAGCTAGACGCTGCACGCCCTCATAAACCACCCAGGCGCAAGTGGCGAACAAAAGCACCGTCTGCGCCAATGCAGAAAGATTCTCTGCCTTGCCGTGCCCATACGGATGACGTGAATCAGCCGGTTTAACGGAGATTCTAACAGCAGCGAGGGTAAGCGCAGCCGCCAACAGATCAAGCCCGCTATGCAGTGCCTCAGACAAAATGCCGAGACTGTTGGTGTAAAGCCCAACTGCAAGCTTGATGCTGGTAAGCCCCAAAGCAGCAACAAGCGACAACATGGCTGCGCGGCTTTTTTCGTTAGCGGCGTGTTCAGATGCGTTCATAGCCGTTTCCTGTAGCGGGATTATGCTTTTTGCAATGCAGGTTTGGTGGGCTTGCGCGCTGCCAGTAGCGCTCATAAAAATTGCGCAAGGGGCCAATGTGACACAAACCGGCTGTTTTTTGCAAAACAGCCGGTTTGTTATTGATTCAACTTTAAGGAAAGCTAGCCGCGCGGTTTTACAACCAGGTAAACCACCGCTTCCAGCTACCTTCACGTTTTTCGCGAACTTCCTGCGACTGCGCTTCACGATAATTGTGATAGGCCGCAAGGCTCTTTTCCTTGGCATGGTCAGCAACTTCAGGAACATCCTTGAAGTTTTCCATCACATATTCATAGCGATGCCACGCCGGGCCGTACTTCTTCATGTGCCAGAACACGTCTGCAATATACAGCTCGTGTTCAGCCATAAGCTGACGGCATGTACGCATGTGTTCTTCCGCACTCTTGGCGTAAGGCGAGTTGGGGAAGGTCTGACACAAGCGGTCAAAGTAATCGTAAGCTTCCTTCAGTTCTGTAGTGGCCCTGTCGATGGAGCGGAACTGCTTCATCAGCGACATGCCAGTTTGGTACAGAACATAGGGGATGGCTTCATGACGGGGATGCAGCGACTCGAAATCTTTGTAGGTTTCGGCTGCGAGTTCGTATTCCTCGTCAAGGAAGTAGGCATCCGCAAGGGACAGTTCCGCATCAACCGTATACGGGCTGAAGGGATAGGTATCGCGAAGTTTGTTGTACAGCTCCACGGCGCGCACGTAGTTTTTTTCACTCATGGCGTCGTTGGCGGCTTCAAAAACCTCCTGGGCGGTATCTTCCGCCGGCGGCAGGTATATCATATCGATGATGCCGCACCCGGAAACCGCGAACATGCTTACAACAAGCAAAATGGAGCGAAGCAATTTTTTATGCATGGAGCTGTTCCAAGAATACAAACGCCGCCTGCGCGGCAGTTGCGCCGTCACCGGCGGCAGTGATTACCTGACGGCAAAGCTTGGAACGAATATCACCGGCGGCAAAAATGCCAGGAATGCTAGTGCGCATTTCCGTATCGGTAATAATGAAGCCTTGCGCGTCACGTACGACCTCTGCGGGCAAAAAGCCGGTAGAAGGCTCATATCCCACGTAGACAAAAAGGCCGTCTACGGGCAAATGGCGTTCTTCGCCGGTCTTCAGTTCCTTAACCGTAAGACCTGTCAGCTCGTTATCGCCATGCAACTGGCTTACAACGCTGCTGCGCAGAATCTCAATCTTGTCGCCATGTGCGGCAAGTTTATCCTGATAAATCTTGTGCCCGCGGAATTCATCGCGGCGGTGGATAAGATAGAGCTTTCCTACAATCTTTGCAAGATAAAGCGATTCTTCCAACGCCGAATTACCACCACCGACAACAGCTACGGTTTGATTGCGAAAGAAGTTGCCGTCGCAGATGGCGGAATAAGAAACGCCATGCCCACGCAGCCGATCTTCGCCATCAAGCCCTAGCGCCTTGTGGTGTGCCCCGGAACAAACAATCACAGTTTTGCCAAGATATTCTTCGCCACCAGCGCGTACAACAAAACGACCAGCCGAGCCAGTAACGGATTGCACACCAGCAGCAGGCCGATCTACTGCAAGACCAGCCAGGTGTGCTTCAAAGAGATCCGCCAGCTCATATCCCTTGATGCCTTTGGGAAAACCAGGATAGTTCTCCATGGCCTCAGTTTGCAGTATCTGACCGCCCGCAGCCAGTTGCTCGGGCATAAGCACCGAGCAACCAGAACGGGCCAGATACATCGCTGCCGTAATGCCAGCGGGGCCGCTGCCTATGACAACGGCATCATATTCCTTCATGCCAGAGCCTTTGCATCAATGAGTTCTTTCAAAGCAGCCTTGGTGACGGCTCCGGTAATCTGCTCTACCGTTTCACCCTTTTTGAAAAGGACAAGAGTCGGGATAGCGCGGATGCCAAACTTGGTGGGCGTGGCCGGATTTTCGTCCACGTTCATTTTTACTACACGCACCTTGCCGTCATACTCAGTAGCCAGTTCGTCAATGATCGGGCCAACAGCGCGGCAAGGACCGCACCAGGGAGCCCAAAAATCGAGCAGAACCGGAAGATCGGACTTGAGCACAACGCTTTCAAAGGTGGCGTCAGTGACCTGTTCAGCCATAACTATCTCCTTACGTTGCTTAGTATCGCGCCACAGCCACTATTGACCCATGACGCGAACAGAAGCGCATTAATTAAAGTGTATGCTTCTGTATTGACTAAGAGTAGATACCAATGTGCCTGCTGTCAAGACAATCTCTTGTTTTGCATGATGGCTTGCTACTTTCAGCACAAGGTACATAACATATCATCAGGAATAGCTTTGCCACGCGGTATGGTTTCCATACGCAGGTCATGGCTAAAGCCCT